>JAEWCI010000121.1 GCA_023390705.1 Pseudomonadota bacterium | reverse complement strand
AGGCGTCGTGCACATCGCCGTCCTGCCGGCGGGAAGCCGGGACGGGCACGGCAAGGTCGGGCGAGACGCGGAAGCGGTAGCGCGCCCCGGCGCCGGCCGGCGCCTCCGCCTCGAACCAGCCATCGGGCAGCGCCTGCATCGGCTGCGGCGTTTGGCCATGGATCTCCAGCGACACCGAAGGCGCATCCGGCGCCCAGAGGCGGAAGCGGGCGCGATCCGGCGCCAGCAGCGTGGCGCCCCAGCTCAGCGGCTGCGCGAAGCGGCTCACGGCGCCGGAAGCCGGGCGGCGAGCAGTACCACCGCGCGCGGCGCCACCGGCACCGCCTCATCCATCACGGCGCGTTCGGCCGCCTCGGGATGCGCGCTGTCGAGCACCAGCGTCCAGTCGAGCCGCGGCTGGGGCAGGGCGAAGGCGTGGCCGGCGCCGTCGGCATTCAGCAGCAGCAGCGTCACCTCCACCGCGCCATCGGCCAGGTGCGCGGCGCGGCGCAGCGCCAAGGTACGCGCCTCCGGCTCGTTCCAGGCTTCCGGCGTCATCGGCTGGCCATGCTGGTCGAACCAGGCGATGTCGCGCAGGCCGGGGCGCAATTCCGCGCCGCCATGCAGGAAGATCGCGGGCCGCAGCGTCCACAGGCGCTTCCTCAGCGCGATGAGTCGGGTGGTGAAGCGTTGCAGCGCCTCTCCTTCCGGTGTCGCGGCGCGCTGCCAGTCGAGCCAGGAGATCGGGTTGTCCTGGCAATAGGCGTTGTTGTTGCCGCCCTGCGTGCGGTTCATCTCGTCGCCCGCCAGCAGCATGGGCGTGCCGGCGGAAGCGAAGAGCGTCGCCAGCATCGCCCGCTTCAGCGCGGCGCGGGTGGCGTTGATCGCAGGATCGTCGGTTTCGCCCTCGGCGCCCCAGTTGCTGGAGTAGTTCTCGCCATGGCCGTCGCGGTTCTCCTCGCCATTGGCCTCGTTGTGGCGTTCTTCGTAGGTGACGAGGTCGTGCAGCGTGAAGCCGTCATGGCTGGCGAGGAAGTTCACGCTGGCCCAGGGGCGGCGGCGGCGGCGGTCGAACAGCTCGGCGCTGCCGGTCAGCCGCGCCGCCAGTTCCGCGCGCATGGCGGAATCGCCGCGCCAGAAGCGGCGGACGCCGTCGCGGTAGCGGTCGTTCCACTCGGCGAAGCCGGGCGGGTGGTTGCCGAGCTGGTAGCCGCCCGGCCCGATGTCCCAGGGTTCGCTGATCAGCTTCACGCGGCTCAGCACCGGGTCCTGGCGCACCGCGTCGAAGAAGCCGCTGCCGGGGTCGAAGCCTGTGCCTTCCCGCCCGAGGATGCTGCCCAGGTCGAAGCGGAAGCCATCCACATGGTACTGCTCCACCCAGTAGCGCAGGCTGTCCATCACCATCTGCAGCACGCGCGGGTGGCTGATGTTCAGCGTGTTGCCGGTGCCGGTATCGTTGATGTGCTGGCGCTCATCGCCCGGCACCAGGCGGTAGTAGCTGGCATTGTCCAGCCCGCGCCAGGAAAGCGTGGGGCCCAGGCCGCTGCCTTCGCAGGTGTGGTTGTAAACCACGTCCAGGGTCACCTCGATGCCCGCGGCATGCAGGCGGCGGATCGCCACCTTCAGCTCGTTCCGCATCCAGTGTTCCACCAGGTAGCGCGGCTCCGGCGCGAAGAAGCCGAGCGTGGAATAGCCCCAGTAGTTGCGCAGCCCCTTTTCCACCAGGAAGCGGTCCTGCAGATGGGCATGGATCGGCAGCAGCTCTATGGCGGTAATGCCCAGCCGCTGGAGATGCTCCACCAGGCGTGGGTCGGCCAGGGCGGCGAAGGTGCCGCGTTCGCGTGGCGGCAGGTCCTCGCGCTGCATGGTCAGGCCGCGGACATGCGCCTCGTAGATCACCGTGCGGTCCCAGGGCACGCGCGGCAGGCGGTCGTCGCCCCAGTGGAAGCTCTCATCCACCACCACGCCCTTCGGCATGGCGGGCGCGCTGTCGCGGCGGTCGAAGGAAAGGTCGCCGCGGCTGGCGCCGAGCCGGTAGCCGAACAACGCATCGGACCAGCGCACCTCGCCATGGATCTGCCGCGCATAGGGGTCCAGCAGCAGCTTGTGCGGGTTGAAGCGGTGGCCGCGGCGCGGTTCGTACGGGCCATAGGCGCGGTAGCCATAGAGCAGCCCGGGCCGCGCATCCGGCAGGTAGCCGTGCCAGACCTCGTCGGTGCATTCCGGCAGCGGCAGCCGTGCCACCTCCCGCCGGCCCGCCGGGTCGAAGAGGCAGAGTTCGATCCGCTCGGCACTGGCGGAGAAGACGGCGAAGTTCACGCCCAGCCCGTCCCAGCAAGCGCCCAGTCGGTCTGGCCTGCCGGGCGACAGGCGGTCGGGGATGGGGGGCATCTTACTCCCGGTGCAGCAGGATGAGGGTGGCTAGCGGCGGCAGGAACAGCGAGAGCGAATCGGCGTAGCCATGGCTCGCGATCGGTTCCGCCGTCACGGAACCGCCGTTGCCGCTGTTGGTTCCGCCATAGGCGGCGCCGTCGGTGTTCACGGCTTCGTGCCAGATCCCGCCACGCGGTACGCCGATGCGGTAGCCATGCCGCGGCACCGGCGTGAAATTGCACACCACCAGCACCGGCGGGTCTTCCTCCCGCCCCAGGCGCAGCCAGGCGAAGACGCTCTGCGCCCGGTCGTCGCCCACCACCCAGCGGAAGCCTTCCGGCACGGCATCGCCGCGGTGCAATGCCGGCACCGCGCGATAGACCGCGTTCAGGTCGTGCACCAGCCGCTGCACGCCGCGATGCGCCGGCGCGTCCAGCAGCGGCCAGGCGATCTGCGCATCGTGGTTCCATTCCGCCGGCTGGGCCAGCTCGCCGCCCATGAACAGCAGCTTCTTGCCGGGATGCGTCCACATGAAGCCGAGATAGGCCCGCAGGTTGGCGAAGCGCTGCCAGGAATCACCCGGCATCTTCCCGAGCAGCGACCCCTTGCCATAGACCACCTCGTCATGGCTGAGCGGCAGGACGAAGCGCTCGCTCCAGGCATAGACCAGGCCGAAGGTCATGTCGTCGTGGTGGTGCGAACGGTACATCGGGTCGCGCTCCACATAGCGGAGCGTGTCGTGCATCCAGCCCATGTTCCATTTGTAGGCGAAGCCCAGTCCGCCCTCGGCGACCGGCTTCGTCACGCCGGGCCAGGCCGTGCTCTCCTCCGCGATCACCACCGCGCCGGGGCAGCGTTCCGCCACCACGGTGTTCAACTCGCGCAGGAAGGCCACGGCTTCCTCGTTCTCCCGCCCGCCATAACGGTTGGGCACCCATTCGCCAGCCGGGCGCGAATAGTCGCGGTAGAGCATGGAGGCCACGGCATCCACCCGCAGCCCGTCCACATGGTAGCGTTCCAGCCAGTGCAGCGCGCTGGCCAGCAGGAAGCCGCGCACCTCGTTGCGGCCGAAATTGTAGATGGCGGTGTTCCAGTCGCGGTGGAAGCCCTCGCGCGGGTCGGCATGCTCGTAGAGCGCGGTGCCGTCGAAGCGGTACAGACCGTGCGCATCGGTGGGGAAATGCGCCGGCACCCAGTCCAGGATCACGCCCAGGCCCGCGGCATGGGCGCGGTCCACGAAGCGGGCGAAGCCTTCCGGCGGGCCGAAGCGGGCGCTGGGCGCGAAGAGGCCGAGCGGCTGGTAGCCCCAGGAGCCGCCGAAGGGGTGTTCCGTCACCGGCAGGAATTCCAGATGGGTGAAACCCATGCCCTGCGCATAGGGAATCAGCCGGTCCGCCAGCCTGTCCCAATCGGGCGCGACACCGCGCGCGTCACGCCACCAGGAACCGGCATGCACCTCATAGATGCTGATCGGCGCATCCGGCGCCTGGCGGGCGGCGCGTGCCGCCATCCAGGCGTCGTCGGTCCAGCGGAATTGCGCCCCGAGGATGCGCGAGGCGGTGGCCGGCGGGGCCTCCGTGGCCAATGCCAGCGGGTCCGCCTTCAGCGGCAGCAGCGCACCATCGGCGCCGACGACCTCATACTTGTAGAGCGCGCCCGGCTGCAGGCGGGGGATGAACAACTCCCACACCCCGGCCTCGGGCCGCAGCCGCATCGGGTGGCGCCTGCCGTCCCAGCCATTGAACGGCCCGACGACCGACACCCGTCGCGCATTCGGCGCCCAGACGGCGAAGCGCACGCCCGGCACGCCCTCCAATGTCATTGGCTGGGCACCGAATACCTTCGGAAGCTCGAAATGCCTGCCCTCGGCGAAGAAGTGCAGGTCGAGCGACCCCAGAAGCAGCCCGAAGCTGTAGGGGTCCTCGGTTTCCTGCACGCCGCCCGGCCAGGTGATGCGCAGGCGATAGGGTGCCTCGCGCGCCAGCCTGCCGGCGAAGATCCCGGCCGGATGCACCTGCTGCAATTCCGCCAGCACCTCGTCGCCGTCACGCGCCAGCGCGGTCACCGCGCGGGCGCCGGGCTGGAAGCTGCGCAACTCGCCGCCATGCGGGCCGAGCAGGGCGAAGGGATCGCCGTGCCGCCCCTGCACCAGGGCCTCGACCGCCTGCGGCGTCATCATGGCGCCAGCCTTTCGGCCAGTGCCGTCAGGCCGCGCAAGGGCAGGCCCAGCCAGGTGGGGCGGTTGGCGGCCTCGTAGCGCAGTTCATAGGCGGCCTTTTCCAGCAGGAAGAGGTCCAGCAGCGCCGCCTCGCCTTCCGCCGGGACCCAGGGGTGCTCGGCCGCCGCCGCCACGCCGCGATAGGCGGCCAGGAAGGCGCGCTCGGCCTCGCTCTGCCAGTGCCGCAGCAATGCGGCACGGCGTTCGTTGGGCGCCGCCGTCGCCGCGCCGGATACCTCCGTGGCGATGGCAACCGCGGCGGCGTAGTCCAGGCTGCGCAGCAGGCCGGCAACGTCGCGCAACGGGCTGCCCTTGGCCCGGCGCTCCTCCAGCGGCCGTGCCGGCTCGCCCTCGAAGTCCACGATCACCGCATCGCCCTGCGCCACCAGCACCTGACCAAGGTGGAAATCGCCATGCACCCGGGTCTTCAG
>JAEWCI010000096.1 GCA_023390705.1 Pseudomonadota bacterium | reverse complement strand
GGGCAGGTCCGTGGGACTGATCGGACCGGGCAGGTCCGTGGGAGAGGTCGGGCCGGGCAGGCCCGGGAGACCGTTCGGGCTGGACGGGTCCGGGGGGTGCGCCGGTTCCGGCCGGCCCGTATGGGCTGTCGGGGCCGGCCCTTCCCTCGGCTGCGGCGGGGCCGGCGGGGCCGGGCGGTTCCGTCGGGCGGGCGGTGCCCCTTGGTTCCGCGGGCCGGACGAATCCGGGCGGCTCATGCACGGCCCTGCCAGCGGTAGCGATGGAGTCGGCCATGGTGCCCATCATCTGCGCCCAGGCCTGCAGCCCAGCGCCCGCCGCCGGCGCCAGCGCCTTCATCCAGGTATTCCCCAGCGCCATGGCCGCGCTCCAGGCCTCGGCCAGGGAGGGATCGGCGGCCATTCCGGCCAATTCGCTCTGCCACAGCGCGATCCAGTCCTCTGCCAGCCGGTTCAGCTCGTCCTCGTTCCCGGTCTCCGTGGACCCAGCCATGCCTCTCCCTCGTGGCGCGATCATAGCCCGCCCGGCCCGCCGCGTCCCGGGCGAATGATGCGCTGCGGAAAACCCACTTGGGCAGCGTTGCAATTCCTGTGCTAGGCTACCACGAACACTCGAATTACGGGCGGCAGACGATATGGCGGAGCAACCTGCCCGCAAGGGCGCGACACCCGGGGCCGAGGCGGCGGCCCCACCGGTGGTGGTCAAGAAATACGCCAATCGCCGGCTCTACAATACCGAAGCGTCGAGCTACGTGACGCTGGAGGACCTGGCCGGGATGGTGCGCCAGGGCCGCGACTTCGTGGTCTATGACGCGAAGTCGGGAGAGGACATCACCCGTTCCGTCCTCACCCAGATCATCGTCGAGGAGGAGGCGAAGGGCAGTAACCTGCTGCCCGAAAGCTTCCTGCGCCATCTCATCGGCTTCTATGGCGACAGCCTGCAATCCCTGGTGCCGCGCTACCTGGAAGCGGCGATGTCCGGCTTTGCCAAGCAGCAGGAACAGATGCGGCGTTCGATGGAACAGGCGATGGGCGGGCCGGTGCCCTTCCTCGGCAGCTTCCCCACCCCCTTCGGCGGGCTGGAGGAGCTCGGCAAGCAGAACATGGCGATGATGGAACGGGCGATGAGCCTGTTCGCCCCGTTCCGGCCGGGCGAGGGCGCGGGTCCGGGCACGCCGGCGGGGCCGTCCGCCCCGGCTGCCGGCAGCGCACAGACCGTGGAGGCGCTGAAGGCCGAGATCGAGGCGCTGAAGCGGCAACTCGCCGAGTTGCAGAAGGCCGGCCCCGGCGCACCCTGAGAGCCGGCGGCGGCGTCGCGCCCTCAACGTGGCGTTTCCCTCACGGGTTTGTCATGCGCGCCGTGGTGGAACGGCAACCTGGTTCCGGCATTCCCCTTATGAGCAAAGAGCGCCAGGAGGGATAAATGCCGATGATGACCGAGACCCCCGTGCGGCGCACGGCGCCGTCGGTGGAGAAGCCGGGCCAGCGCGCCAATGCCGCCGACCGCCATGTGGGTGCGCGCATCCGCGAAAGGCGGGTGATGATGGGGCTGTCGCAGCAGCAGCTCGCCCGCATGATCGGGGTCACCTATCAGCAGGCCCATAAGTACGAGCGTGGTCTGAACCGCATCTCGGCCGGCAGGTTGTTCGAGATCGCGCAGGTGCTCGGGGTGCCCGTCTCCTGGTTCTTCGAAGGGCTGGCCGCTTCGCCGGAAGCGCAGGAAATCTCCCCGCGTCAGCGCATGTGCCTGGAACTGGCCCGCAATTTCGCGCTGATCGACAATGAGAAGCACCAGGAGGCGCTGAGCCAGATGGCACGTGCCCTGGCGGCTCAGAGCCAGGCGGGGGCCGCTTCGGTGAACCGCGACGAGGAGACGCATTAGGGATCCGCTTCCCGCCCTGGCGCGCGAAGGAGAGGAAGGCTCCTGCCGGTTGTCCTGGCGGAGCAGGGATCTGGCGTGAGCCGAAGCGAGCAGGAACAATCCTGAGATCGCGCCGCGTGGTGGCGGCAAGCCACGGCGCCCCGCCCAGACCCGCCCATGCCGGCGGATGGTCCGCTGCTTCGGGCATGAGCCATTCCGGCCGCAGTCGGGCCATGCGCTCAGGCCATCCCGGAAGATGGAACTGCCGCAGCATTGCCTCTGGGTGCATGGCTGGGGCCGGTCAGGCGCCGGTTCCATGGTCATTCCGGTGCGCTTGTTCACACCCGGAGGAGCGGAAGCGGAGCCTCGGAGGCGTCGGCCGCAACGCCGGCCCGCAAGACCCGAAAGCCATTGCCCGGGTTTGCCCGAAGGTCCTGTCGCCACCGGCGCTGCCTGTCCGGCCGCCATGGCATCAACCGCCCGTCCGCAGCCGGCTGCCTGGCCTTGGCGGCATGGCCCCGTCCCGCCCGCCGATGCGGGGTTTCTGGCCCTCCGCCGGTCGGAGGGGTCCATGCCCGGGCGCGCACTTCCCTCTCCGCTGCTTTGCCCTGCCACCTGAACACCGTGCCGGCTCTCGGGAGCCCGTGAGAAATGTGTGCGTTGCAACATGGTCCTTGACTGCCCCATGCCCGTGATCCCGCGTCGCCAGTCCCCGTCCCCGCCCCTGCTGCGTCCGCCCCGCCGCGGGCCGCGGCTGCTGCTCGTGGTGCCCATGCTGCTGCTTGGCCTCGCGGCGGGGCTGGTGCTCGGCTTGGCGGTGCCGCACGCACCGGCAC
>JAEWCI010000077.1 GCA_023390705.1 Pseudomonadota bacterium | reverse complement strand
CTGCGGGGTCGATGCGGTGCTCCCCGCTGGTGGCGAGGGCCCGCAGCCGCCCGGCCTTGATCTGTTCGGAGAACTCGCCCCAGCCGGAGATGCTCGCCTGCACCTGCCCGCCCAGGATGGCGGCCTGGGCCGGGCCGCCGCCGGCGAAGGCGACGAAGCCGGCCTCCCGCGCCGAGCGCCCCAGCGCCCGCAGCATCAGCCCGAGGACGACATGGTCTATCGAGCCGCCCGCGGCGCCGGCCACCGAAACCCCGCGCGGATTGGCCTGCAAGGCCGCGGCCAGGGCGCGGATATCGCCGAAAGGGCTGTCGGGCGGCACGACGATGACCCCGGCCTCATCGGTCAGCCGCGCCACGGGCGGGGTTTCCGCGAGCGTCACCGGGCTGCGGTTGGTCAGGATGGCGCCGACCATGGTGCTGCCGGAAACCAGCAGGCTGTCCGCCCTGCCGCGCCGCTGCGCGACGAAGCGCGCCAGGCCCAGCGTGCCGCCGGCACCGGCCAGGTTCTCGAATTGGCAGCGCCCGACCACGCCACCGCCCACCGCCACCTGTTCGATGGCGCGGCCCAGCCCGTCCCAGCCGCCGCCGGGATTGGCGGGAACGAAGATGGCGAGGCTGGCGAGCGACTGCTCGGCTCGCGCCCGCATGGCGAAGGGCAGCGCGGCGGCGGCGGCCAGCAGGGTACGGCGTGTGGTCATGGGGTCGTCTTCTCTCCGGCGGCAAGCTGCCGCAGCATGAAGGGCAGGATGCCGCCATCGCGCCAGGTGCGCCACTCATGCGGGTTGTCCAGGCGGCAGCGCAGCACCAGCGCGGTGCTGCTGCCATCGGCGCGGCGGATGGTGGCGGCCAGCTCGGGCCCCTCCGGCACGGCAATGTCCCAGCTTTCGCTGCCATCCACCGCCAGGCTCTCGCGCGAAACGCCCTGCGGCAATTCCAGCGGCAGCACGCCCATGGCGACGAGGTTGGAGCGGTGGATGCGCTCGAAGCTCTCGGCCACCACGGCGCGGATGCCGAGCAGGCGGGAACCCTTCGCCGCCCAGTCGCGGGAGGAGCCGGTGCCGTATTCCCGCCCGGCCACGACGATGAGAGGCACGCCTTCTTCGCGGTAACGCTCGGCGGCGTCGAAGACGCGCATGGTCTCGCCGCTCGGCTGGTGGCGCGTGACGCCGCCTTCCTGGCCGGGCACCAGCAGGTTGCGCAGCCGGATATTGCCGAAGGTGCCGCGCACCATCACCTCGTGATTGGCGCGGCGGGTGCCGTAGCCGCCCCAGTCGCGCCGCGGCACCTGGCGTTCCGCAAGGTAGTCGGCCGCGGCGGTGCCGGCGGGGATGCCGCTGACCGGCGAGATGTGGTCGGTGGTGATGGAATCGCCCAGCACCAGCAGGGCGCGGGCGCCGCTGATGGCCTCCGGCGCCGGCGCTGTCCCGGGCAGATCGTCGAAATAGGGCGGGCGGCGGATATAGGTGCTGGCGGTGTTCCAGCGGAACAGCGCGTCGCCGCCCTGGGGCAGCGCGTTCCAGGCGGCGTCCGGGGTGAACAGGTCGGCATAGGCCGCGCTGAAGCTTTCCGGCCGCACCGTCTCGCGCATCGCCGCGGCGATCTCCTCGCCATCCGGCCAGATGTCGCGCAGGAAGACCGGCGCGCCCTCGGCATCCTGGCCCAGCGGCTCGCTCGTCAGGTCCAGCGTGATGCGCCCGGCCAGCGCATAGGCCACCACCAGTGGCGGCGACATGAGATAGGCGGCGCGCGCCTGCGGATGGATGCGCCCTTCGAAATTGCGGTTGCCGGAGAGCACGGCGCAGACCGTGAGGTCCTGCTCCCGGATGCGCTCGGCCACATCCTCGGCCAATGGGCCGGACATGCCGCCGCAGGTGCCGCAACCGAAGCCGGTGAGCTGGAAGCCGAGCGCGTCCAGATCGCGCTGCAGCCCGCTCTCCTCCAGGTAGCGTGCGACGACACGCGAGCCCGGCGTCAGCGAGGTCTTCACCCAGGGTTTCGTCCGCAGCCCGCGCTGCGCCGCCTTCCGCGCCAGCAGCCCGGCCGCCAGCATGACGCCGGGGTTGGAGGTATTGGTGCAGGAGGTGATTGCGGCCAGCACCACCGCGCCCTCGGCCAACTCGTCGCGTGCGGGGGCGGGGGCCTTCATGCCTTCGCGGAAGCTGGCCGGCACCTGGGCCAGCGGCACCCTGTCCTGCGGGCGGCGCGGGCCGGCGGCGCAGGGAGTAACGGTAGAGAGATCGAATTCCACCACCCGGCCGAAGCGCGGCTCCGGCGCGCCCGGCTCCCGCCACAGCCCCTGGGCCCTGGCATGCGCTTCCACCAGCGCCACCTGCGCGGGCGGCCTTCCGGTCAGGCGCAGATAGTCGATGGTGGCGCGGTCCACCGGGAAGAAGGCGCAGGTGGAACCGTATTCCGGCGCCATGTTGGAGAGGGTGGCGCGGTCCGGCACGGAAAGCGCGCCATCCAGCGCCGGGCCGGTGAATTCGACGAAGCGTTCCACCACGCCGGCCTTGCGCAGCGCCTGCACCAGGGAAAGCACCACATCGGTCGCCGTCACGCCTGGCGCCATGGCGCCGGTGAGGCGCACGCCGACCACTTCCGGCAGGCCGATCACCAGCGGCTGGCCGAGCATCGCCGCCTCGGCCTCGATGCCGCCGACGCCCCAGCCGAGGATGCCGAGCGCATTGGTCATGGTGGTGTGGCTGTCCGTGCCGATCAGCGTGTCCGGCCGCAGCAGCCCGTCCTCCACCCAGGTGACATGGCCGAGATGCTCCAGGTTCACCTGGTGCATGATGCCGGCGCCGGGCGGCACGATGCGCAGCCTGCCGGAAGCGCCGAAGGCATCCTTCGCCCAGCGCAGGAAGCTGTAGCGTTCCGCATTGTCGCGGTACTCGGCGGCGACATTGGCAGCCATGGCGCCGGGATGGCCGGCCTGCTCGACGATCAGCGAGTGGTCCACCACCAGGTCCACCGGGACCTGCGGGTTCACCCTGGCCGGGTCGCGGCCGAGCGCCGCCATGGCGTCGCGCATCGCCGCCAGGTCCACCAGGCCGGGCACGCCGGTGAAATCCTGCATCAGCACCCGCACCGGGCGGATGGCAATGCCGCGGTCCGGCATCGCGCCCTCAGCGGCCGCGAGCAGCGCCGCCACGTCTTCCGGCGAGACGATCTCGCCATCCAGGTGGCGCAGCAGGTTCTCCAGCAGCACGCGTAGCGAGACGGGCAGGCGGGCCAAGCTCGCCGCCCCGCCGGCCGCGGTTGCGAGGTCGATATAGGAATAGCGCCTGCCGCCGCTGGTCAACTCGCCGCGCGGGGCAGGCGTGAGGGTGCCGGTCATGCCCCGGTCCTGCTTCTGCTGTGTGGCGGCGGAAGCTAGCCCGCGATCGTCCTGAGTGGAAACACTCAGGGCGATACGGGTCCGGGGCAGTGCCGGGGCGGGGGAGGCACCCCGCCTTGACGCTGGTGGAACCCGGCCGTTACAGCAGGACCTCAAGGCGAAACGGGGGAAACGGTGACGCCAGTGCAATTCGCTTCCGTCCCGGACCGCATTCTGCTGCGGCGCATCATCAGCCCGGAATCGGTCGCCGTGATCGGTGCCTCCGGCGATGTCGGCAAATTCGGCGGCCGGGTGATCCATTACCTCATCAAGCACGGCTATCGCGGCCGGCTGGTGCCCATCAACCCGAACCGCGCGAGCATCCGCGGCCTGCCGGCCTATCCCAGCGTCAGCGCGGCGCCGGGGCCGATCGACGTCGCCATTCTGGCGGTGCCGGTGGCGCATCTGCTGCGGCAGATCGAGGATTGCGCCGCGGCGGGGGTGGGCGCCTGCATCGTCATCACCGGCAAGCTGGCCGATGCCGGGCCGGAAGGCGCCGCCCTGCAGGACAGGGTGGTGCAGGTGGCGCGCGCCGTGGGCATGCGCATCGTCGGTCCCAACTGCCTCGGCATCTTCAACGCCACGGACAGGGCGATGCTCAGCTCCTCCCTGGCGCTGGAAGTCGAGGAGATCCGCGCCGGCGGCATCGGCATGGTCAGCCAGAGCGGCGCCCTGATGGGCACGCTGGTCTCGCTTGGCCATCGCTACGGCGTGGGCTTCAGCCGCTGCGTCTCGGTCGGCAACCAGGCGGACCTGGAACTGTGCGACTTCCTGGAGGCGCTGATCGAGGACACAGCCACCCGCGTCATCAGCCTCTACATCGAAGGCGTGAAGGACGCGCCGCGCTTCGTCGCGCTGCTGCGCCGGGCGCGGGCGGCGGGCAAGCCGGTGCTCTGCGTGAAGGCCGGGCGCAGCGAGGCCGGCGCCCAGGCGGCGCGATCCCACACCGCGAGCCTCGCCGGCGCCTTCCCCGCCTTCGAGGCCGTGTGCCGCGATGCGGGCGCGGTGGTGATGGAGGATCCGCAGGCCATGGTGCTCGCCTGCGATGCCGCGGTGCGGCTGCCGCCCTGGCCCGCGGCGGGGCTGGGGATG
>JAEWCI010000226.1 GCA_023390705.1 Pseudomonadota bacterium | reverse complement strand
GACTGGGGCATCGTCCTGATGCTCGTCTCGCTCTGCCTGTTCATCATCGGCTTCACCATGGGCGGGCTGATCTACGTCGTCACGGTGCTGCAGGCGCGCACCCGCGGCATGACGCTGATGCGCATGCCGCTGACAGTCTGGGGCATCTTCACCGCCACCATCATGGCGCTGCTGGCCTTCCCGGCGCTGTTCGTCGGCGCGGTGATGATGCTTCTCGACCGGCTGCTCGGCACCAGCTTCTTCATGCCGACTCTGGTCGAGATGGGCCAGCAGCTCCGCTACGGCGGCGGCAGCCCGATCCTGTTCCAGCACCTGTTCTGGTTCTTCGGCCATCCGGAGGTGTACATCGTCGCCCTGCCGGCCTTCGGCATCGTCTCCGACCTGATCAGCACGCATGCGCGGCGCAACATCTTCGGCTACCGGATGATGGTCTGGGCCATCGTCATCATCGGTGCGCTGAGTTTCGTGGTCTGGGCGCACCATATGTATGTCAGCGGCATGAACCCCTATTTCGGGTTCTTCTTCGCCACCACGACGCTGATCATCGCCATTCCGACCGCGATCAAGGTGTACAACTGGCTGCTGACGCTGTGGCGCGGCAACATCCATCTCACCATCCCGATGCTATTCGCGCTTGCCTTCATCGTCACCTTCGTCAATGGCGGGCTGACGGGCCTGTTCCTGGGCAATGTGGTGGTGGACGTGCCGCTTTCCGATACGATGTTCGTGGTGGCCCATTTCCACATGGTGATGGGCGTCGCCCCGGTGCTCGTCATCTACGGCGGCATCT
Organism: Pseudomonadota bacterium; assembly: GCA_023390705.1. Classification (GTDB taxonomy): domain Bacteria; phylum Pseudomonadota; class Alphaproteobacteria; order Acetobacterales; family Acetobacteraceae; genus JAEWCI01. The sequence continues at coordinate 6,146 of JAEWCI010000226.1, read as the reverse complement.
ATCACTGGTACCCCAAGGTCACCGGGCGGATGCTCGACGAAACCATGGGCAGGATCCATTTCTGGGTCACCTTCCTCGGCGCCTACCTGATCTTCTTCCCGATGCACTATCTCGGCCTGCTCGGCGTGCCGCGGCGCTACAATGAGATCGGCGAGACGAGCTTCGTCCCGGCCTCTGCCGCGGATCTGAACGCCTTCATCAGCGTGGTCGCGCTGATAGTCGGCGCGGCGCAGCTCCTGTTCCTGTTCAACCTGGCCTGGAGCCTGCGCCATGGCAAGCAGGCCGGCAGCAACCCCTGGCAGGCCACCACGCTGGAATGGCAGACGCCGGAGACGCCCCCGGGCCACGGCAACTGGGGCAAGGAAAGGCCGGTGGTCTATCGCTGGGCCTATGACTATGCCGTGCCCGGCGCCGCGGAGGATTTCGTGCCGCAGAACCAGCCGGCACCGCTGCCGGGTCCGGCAGCGGCGGGCAGGGCGACGTGACCATCACGTTGGTGTTCCTCGCCGGCCTCGCCGCCATCGCGGCATGGTGGCTGGCCCGCCATGGCCTCGCGGACCGGCCCTGGCTCGAAACCGGCCCGATGGACGGTACCGTGGGTTCGGGCGGGTCGCCGCTGCCGGCGGCAAAACTGGGCCTTGGCCTGTTCATCGCGGTTGCCAGCACGCTGATGGTGCTTCTGGTCAGCGCCTATTCCATGCGCATGGAGATGCGGGACTGGAACCCGCCGCCGCAGCCGGTGCTGCTATGGGTGAATACCGGTGTGCTGGTGCTGGCCAGCATCGTGCTGCATCGGGCGATGCTTGCGGCGCGCCGCCGGGACCGGCAGCGCGTGAAGGCCGGGCTGCTTGGTGCCGGCGTGACCGGCACCGCCTTCCTGCTGGGGCAGATCCTCGCCTGGCGGGAGCTTGCGGCATCCGGATACCTGCCCGCCGCCAATCCGGCGGATGCCTTCTTCTATCTCATCACCGCGGCCCACGGACTGCATGTGGTGGGTGGGCTGGTGGCACTGGGCAGGACGGCCTTGAGGCTGCAGGACGGCATCTGCACGGACCGGCTGCGGCTCGGCGTGGAGCTTTCCGCCATCTATTGGCACTTCCTGTTGCTCGCCTGGATCTTCCTGTTCAGCGTGCTCGCCTTCTCGCCTTCCCTCGCCTGGCTCTACGCGATCTGCACCGCGCCTTTCAGCTAGGAACCGCCGATGACGAAGCTCAGCTCGCTGCACAGCAGCACCGCTCCCGGCCAGGCACCCGGCTGGCGCGGCGTGGTCGCCGACTGGTCCTCCGACCAGCGCTCCTTCAAGGGCGCTTCCTGGGGGAAGGTCATGATGTGGATCTTCCTCCTCAGCGACACCTTCATCTTCGGCTGCTTCCTGCTGTCCTACATGACGGTGCGGATGTCCACCACCGTGCCCTGGCCGAACCCGAGCGAGGTCTTCTCGCTCGAGATCGCCGGCACCAACTTCCCGCTGCTGCTGATCGCCATCATGACCTTCGTGCTGATCAGCAGCAGCGGGACCATGGCGATGGCGGTGAACTGCGCCTACCGCCGGGAACGCGGCAAGACCGCCGCTCTGATGCTCCTCACCGCCCTGTTCGGCGCGACCTTCGTCGGGATGCAGGCTTTCGAATGGTCGAAGCTCATCCATGAAGGCGTGCGGCCCTGGGAGAATCCCTGGGGCGCGGCGCAGTTCGGTGCCGCCTTCTTCACCATTACCGGCTTCCACGGGACCCATGTGACGATCGGCGTCATCATCCTGCTGATCGTCGCCCGCAAGGTCTGGCGCGGCGAATTCGACGAGGAGAGGCCGGGCTTCCTCACCGGCCGGCGGGGTCGCTACGAGATGGTGGAGATCGCCGGCCTCTATTGGCACTTCGTTGACCTGGTCTGGGTGTTCATCTTCGCGTTTTTCTATCTCTGGTAGGAGGCAGGCATGGCGCAGACGGCCGTCGCGGGCGAAGGCCAGCAGCATTCCATCAAGCTCTACCTGGTGGTCTGGGGATGGCTTTTCGTCCTCAGCGCCTGTTCCTACCTGGTGGACTATTTCCACCTCCATGGCTACCTGCGCTGGGGGCTGATCCTGCTGTTCATGATGCTGAAGGCCGGCCTGATCGTCGCCGTCTTCATGCACATGGCGTGGGAGCGCCTGGCGCTTGCCTACGCCATCCTGCTGCCGCCCCTTTTCGTGCTTGTCTTCGCTCTGCTCATGGTGTTCGAGGCGGACCACACGCTGTTCCTGCGGCAGACCTTCCTCGGCGCGCGGGGCGGCTGAGAGATGGGCTGGGTGATTGCGGTGCGTCCCGGCCTGCGGCTCTACCGGCAGGCCACCGGGCGCGGAGCAGGCCTGCCATGACGCCCTTGCCCCCCGCGCGGCGACTGAGCAACCGTGCCATCATCGGCTTCGGCCTGGCGCTCTGCATCCTCGCCGCGCTGGTTCTTGCCTGGTTCTTCGGCCTGCTGGACAGGTCCGGCGGAGCGGCCTGACCAGCGCCTGCCTTCAGGGTTCCACCACCTTCCTGTAAAGGTGCCAGGTCGCGTGGCCCAGCAGCGGCATGACAACCGCCAGGCCGACGAAGATCGGCAGGCAGCCAAGGAACAGGAGCACCGCCACGATCAGGCCCCAGATCGCCATGGTGACGGGGTTTGCCAGGACGGCGCGGACCGAGGTGCGTATCGCCACGCGCACACCCACATCGCGGTCGAGCAGCAGCGGAAAGGAGACGACCGTCAGCGCCAGCACCAGCACCGCGAACAGGAAGCCCACGGCATTGCCGAGCAGGATGAGGTTCCAGCCGGCCTCCGTGCTGAACACCTGCTGCGCGAATTCCGTGATGGAGTCCGGTGCCGGCAGGTGGCCCATGGTCATGCGGTAGACGGTCTGCGCCGCCAACAGCCAGGCGACGAAGATGGCGCAGAGCATCAGGCCAAGCCCAATGATCGAGCCGATCGAGCGCGAGTGCAGCACGTCGAAGGCGTTGACCCAGGACACCTCAAGGCCCTTCTCGCGGCGGCGGCTCAGCTCGTAGATGCCGACGGCGGCCAGCGGCCCCATCAGGGAAAGCCCCGCAACCAGCGGATAGAACAACGGCAGCAGGTTGCCGCCCGATGCCGCCCGGGCGGCGATGAGCCCGATGATGGGATAGAGCACGCCGAGGAACAGGATCTGTGTTGGCGTGTCCATGAAATCCGCGTAGCCCCTGGCCAGGGCATCACGCAGATCAGCCACGCCGATCCTGCGCACAATGGGCTCGTCGTGGCTCGTCGTTATCGCGTCATGCGCAAAGACATTTGCCATCATGCAGCCTCCTTGGAAGCCGCCCACGGGCGTAGCCGCCCGCGAACGGGCTGAAGGGCGATACGGCCGCCAGGATGCCGAGCATGGCCATGCAACGATGCGCCTGACGGCTTGCAGTCGAACTTCGTTGCCTGGCAACCCTAGCACCAGGCGGTGAGGCTCCGCCTTGTTGATCGGCCGGCATCTCGTGTGTGTGAAGCAGCGTGCTGTTCCGCGGACCGGCTGTAACCAAGACCGTCCGGCCGCTGCGTGCCCGGCTGCCGGGTACCGGCGGCTGCGCCCCGCTCTGCCTCTGGTCCCTGTCGTCCCTTTGCTCGGCAGCCATGCCGGCGCCCGGGCATATTCGTTGCGCCGAACATCTCGTCGTCCGGGAATCCCAGGAACCACTGGGCGCTGCCAGGCGACACCGGATGTACTCCAGCATCTGCCCGGCAGGCGGGAGGCGACCGGGGACTGATCCGGTAGGGCCAGGCGCTACGCGGTACCGATTGCCCAGGTCACACCGTCGCCGGCTTGAGGACACCGCGGCGGATCTGGTCCAGTTCGATGCTTTCGAACAGGGCGCGGAAATTGCCTTCGCCGAAGCCCTGATCCCCCTTGCGCTGGATCAGCTCAAAGAAGATCGGGCCGATCACCGTGCCGGTGAAGATCTGCAGCAGCCTTCCCCCCTCCGGCGTCGGCGCGCCATCGGTCAGGATGCGGTTGCGGGCGAGGCGCGCGATTTCCTCCGTACCGAGATCCGGCATGCGCTTCGGCAGCAATTCGTAATAGGTGTCCGGCGTGTCCATGAATTGTACGCCGGCATCCCGCATGGCCTCCACGCTGGTGAAGATGTCCTCCGTGCCGAGTGCGATGTGCTGGATGCCCTCGCCATGATAGGCGCGGAGATATTCCTCGATCTGCGACTTGTCGTCGCGGCTTTCATTGATGGGGATGCGGATCTGCCCGCAGGGGGAGGTCAGGGCGCGCGACCGCAGGCCGGTAAGCTTGCCCTCGATGTCGAAGTAGCGGATCTCACGGAAGTTGAAGAGCCTTTCGTAGAACTGCCACCACACATCCATCCGGCCACGATGGACATTGTGCGTGAGATGATCGATCACCGTCAGCCCATGGCCGCGCGGCTTCGGGTCCGCGCCATCCAGCCAGCGGAAATCCACGTCGTAGATCGTGCCGTGTGGCCCGTAGCGGTCCACGAGATAGAGCAGGGAGCCGCCGATGCCCTCGAGCGCCGGGATGTTCAGCTCCATCGGCCCGACCTTGCCGGTGACGGGCTTCGCGCCGAGGCCGATGGCGCGCTCATAGGCCGCCTTCGCATCCGCCACGCGGAAGGCCATGGCGCAGGCGGAGGGACCATGCACGCGCTGGAAGGACTGGGCGAAGCTCTCCGGCTCCGCATTCAGGATGAGGTTGATGTCGCCCTGGCGCCAGAGCGTCACCGCCTTGCTGCGGTGGCGCGCCACGGGGCTGAAGCCGAGGCGGGTGAACAGGGCTTCCAGTGCCGCAATGTCCGGGCCGGTGAATTCGACGAATTCGAAGCCGTCCGTGCCCATCGGATTGGCGTCGCTGATCTGTCCGGCGAAGGCGGTGCGGTCGGGAGGGATGTCCATGACGTCGCAGTCCTTCCTGGTGCGAAGGGCAGGGGCTAGTGCAACGGGCAGGGAACGTCGTCCGGCGAAGCCGCCCCGGGCGGGATCGGTTCCGCATCGCGCGCCGCTTCCAGCAGCTTCGGCACCTTTGCCACGGCTGCGAAGAGTTCCGCGAGATCCTGGATGACGAAGTAGGTGGGTTGCAGGTCGTCAATGAAATAGTCGCTGCGCAGCACGCGCCATAGATCGAAGCGCAGCCGGCGCGGCGCGGCGCCTTCCGTCGCGTGCAGCGTTTCGGCGGAGGAGGAGAGGATGCCCGCGCCATAGGCGCGGATGCCGTCCGCCTCTCGCAGCAGCCCGAATTCCACCATGTGCCAGTAGAGCCGCGCCAGCGGCTTCAGCGCGCCCATGCGCTGCGCCTGGTGGCCCAGGCGCCCATAGGCGGCCATGAAGTCCGAGAAAGCGGGGTGGAGCAACAACGGCACATGGCCGAAAGCATCGTGGAAGATGTCGGGCTCCACGATGTAGTCCAGCTCCTCCGGGCGGCGGAGCCAGTAGGTCACAGGAAAACGCCGTGCCGCGAGATGGTCGAAGAAGGCGCCGTCCGGGATGAGGCCGGGCACGGCCACCAGGGACCAGCCGGTGGCGCTGCGCAACACTGCCGACACCGCGGCGAAATCCGGCACGCCCTGGGCGAAAGGCAGGCGGGCCAGGCAATCGCGATAGACCCTGGCGGCGTGGCGCGGCAGCAATGCGGACTGGCGGGCGTAGAGGGTCCGCCAGGTGGCATGGTCGGCCGCCGAATAGGTCATCATGTCCTGCGGGACGGTGAAGTCGGCGCGGGCCTGCTGATAGTCGCCACGCAGGCCCTTCGGCAGGTCCTGGGAAGTTCCGGCCATCGCACCCTCCTTAGGCGCGTTGTCGGAAGGAACGCGCGATGCGACCAGGAAGTTTTCGGCGCGTCCCGATGCGGCCGGGAGATTGCATGAAACCACAAGGCGAAATGAGGAAGGGACCGCCAGCGGCGGCTTCGGACGCAGCCATGGCTGTTCCCTGCCTGAGCGGCGCGTGCTGCGTTGCTGCCTGCCGGTGCGGTCAGCCGGCCTTCGGATTCTCTTCCTTGAAGCTGCGCACCTTCGCGCGGGTGCGTTCCGGTTCATGCCGCATGACGGCCATTTCCAGGCGGCCGAGCAAGCCGGCGGGTGTGTTGTCGTGATGGTGCTTCGGAATGCGGCCCAACACCGCGTCGTCGCCATAGGTGGCGA
>JAEWCI010000225.1 GCA_023390705.1 Pseudomonadota bacterium | reverse complement strand
GCGCACGCCCTTCCCGCGCAGCCTCCTGGAACGCCTGCCCAATCTCCGGCTGCTGATCACCACCGGCGGACGCAACCGCAGCATCGACCTGGCCGCCTGCGCCGAGCGCGGCATCACCGTCTGCGGCGCGCCGGGCGGCGGCGACCCGACGGTGGACATCACCTGGGGGCTGATCCTTTCCCTGATGCGGCGCATCCCCGAACAGCAGGCTTCGCTGCGCGCCGGCACCTGGCAGGGCGCGCCAGGCGGCAGCGTCGGCTTCGCGTTGGAAGGCAAGACGCTGGGCGTGGTCGGCCTCGGCAATCTCGGCTCGCGCGTGGCGAAGGTGGGGGCGGCCTTCGGCATGAAGCTCATCGCCTGGAGCCAGAATCTGACGGAGGAACGCGCCGCCGCCTGCGGCGCCGTCAGGGTGGACAAGGAAACCCTGCTGCGCAGCGCCGATGTGGTGACGCTGCACCTCATCCTCTCCGAACGCTCGCGCGGCATCATCGGCGCCGGCGACCTGGCGCTGATGAAGAGGAGCGCCGTCATCGTGAACACCAGCCGCGGACCGCTGATAGACCAGGCTGCGCTGATTGCGGCGCTGAAGGAGGGGCGGATCGCCGGGGCGGGGCTGGATGTGTTCGACGAGGAGCCGCTGCCGGCGGGCCACCCCATCCTCTCGGCACCCAACACCGTGCTGACGCCGCATCTCGGCTATGTAACGGAGGAGAATTACCGCGGCTACTACCAGAATGCGGTGGAGGCCGTGCTGGCCTATATGGCCGGCAGCCCGGTGCGCGTGCTGAAGGCGGGCTGAAGGCATCCCCGACGGGCGCTGCGCGGATTCGCGGGCGGCGGAATCGGCCTCCCCCGACATCCCGGCCCCTCATCCTCCCGCGGTGAAGCTGCGGGAGGGCGGTGGAGGCATCCGGGTCATGGCAGGCGTTCCGACGTTTCGCCCGGCATGGACAAGCCCGGTGGACAAGCGCGGGCAGGCATGCTGCGCTGCACGCTTCCAACCAGCAGGCGAGAATTCGGCCATGGCCTATGACCCCCTGCCCGGCTTCTGGGCCGCGGCCACCCCGGCGGCACGCGACGCCGCCTATGACAACACCCGCGCGGTGGCTGACAGCGCCCGGCTCATCGCCGCGCGCAATGCCGCCTCGGCGGCCTTCCGCGCCAGCCATGCCGGGCATCTCGACCTTGCCTATGGCGCCGGCGAGCGCTGCAAATGGGACCTCTTCCCGGCCGCGAAGGCCGATGCGCCCTGCCTGGCCTTCATCCATGGCGGCTATTGGCAGCGCAACCGGCGGGAGGACTTCGCCTGTTTCGCGCAAGGCGCGCTGGCGCGCGGCTGGTCGGTGGCCCTGCCCGGATACACCCTGGCGCCGGAAGCGACGCTGACGCAGATCGTGGCGGAGATCCGCCAGGCGCTGGACTGGCTGGCCGAGAACGGCGCACGGCACGGCATCACCGGCAGGCTGGTGCTGTCCGGCTGGTCGGCCGGCGGGCATCTGGCGGCGATGGCGGCGGCGCATCCGCGCGTGGACGCCGCGCTGGCGATCTCCGGCATCTACGAACTGGCGCCGATCCGCGACACCGAGCTGAACGACAGGCTGCGGCTGACGGAACAGGAAGTGGCGACTCTCTCACCGCTGCGGCTGCCGCCGGTGCCGAAGCCGATGGCCATCGCCTATGGCAGCGCCGAGCTGCCGGAGTTGCGGCGGCAGTCGCGCGACTTCCACGCCCACCGGGCCGCGGCGCATTGCCCCGGCCCGCTGGTGCCGGTGCCGCAGGCCGACCATTTCCGCGTGCTGGAGGCGCTGGGCACGACGGACGGGCTGCTGCTGCGCACCGCCGCCGCGCTGCTGGAGTAGGGCGGATCGCGGACGGGCGCGAACGCCCAGGAGCGTGAATCCACTCGACGAACAATGACCTGCAGCGGATTGGCGTTCAGTACCGAACGCCATCCGCCGCAGCCGGGGCTACTCCGCCTTCACCTCCACCAGCACCAGCTCCGCATCCTCCTTCGCGGTGATGGTGAGCTCAGCCTCGTCGCGGATGGCCGCGCCGTCGCGGGTGTTCACCGCGACGCCGTTCACCGTGACGGCGCCGGTGGCGGGCACCAGATAAGCGGCGCGGCCGGCGGCGATGGGCTGGCGCAGGGTCTGGCCGGCCTTCAGCGTGGCCGCCATCACCGCGGCATCGGCATAGAGCGGCAGGGCGCCCTTCTCCGCATCGCCGGGGCGGCCGCCGGCCAGCACCTCGAAGCCGGCCTCGCGGGCTTCCTTCGGGAACTGCCGGGCACCCCAGCGCGGCGGGGCGCCCCGCTGGTCGGTCTGGATCCAGATCTGGAACAGGGTGGTGGTCTCCGGCTCCAGATTGTACTCGGCATGGACGATACCGCTGCCGGCTGACATGATCTGCACGTCACCCGCCGCGGTGCGGCCCTTGTTGCCCAGGTTGTCCTGGTGGGTGATGGCGCCCCGCCGGACATAGGTGACGATTTCCATGTCGCGGTGCGGGTGCGGGTCGAAGCCGGTGCCGGCGGCGATCTCGTCGTCATTCCACACCCGCAGCCGGCCCCAGCCCATGCGGTCCCGGTCGTGGTAGTTGGCGAAGCTGAAATGGTGCCGGGCCTTGAGCCAGCCATGGTCGGCGCCGCCGAGGCTGGCGAAGGGGCGAACATCGATCATCGTGGGACTCCTCCGTCCTCTGTCGAGCGGAGAGATGGGGATGCCCGGCCCGCCTGTCCCATGGCGGGCCGGGATCACCCTCATTCAGGTGGGTGATGGTATCCCTATCGGCACATCAGCACCGGGATATCCGCATTCTCCAGCACATGCCGCGTCACCCCGCCCAGGATCAACTGCCGCAGGCGGGAATGGCTGTAGGCGCCCATGGTCAGCAGGTCGGCGCCGAAATCCCGCGCCGCGCCCAGCAGCCCGGCCCCGACCTCCCGCGTGATGGGCTTGAACAGATGCGCCTCGGCCCTGATCTCGTGCCAGCGCAGATAGGCCAGCACGCCTTCCACCGGCGGGCCGCGCCGCTGGTATTCGTCCGAGTACAAAATCTGCACCGCCTGTGCCCGGTGCAGCCAGGGCAGCGCCGCCGCCAGCGCCGCGGCGCTTTCCGCCGTGCCGTTCCAGGCATGGCAGACCCGGGTGCCGATGGCATCCGGCGCGACGCGTGGCGCGATCAGCACCGGCCGGCCGGAATCGAACAGCACCGCATGCAGCGCGTCGGAGGAGGAGACATCCTCCTCCACCTCCGGATGCGGTACCACGGCCATGTCATAGAGGCGCGACTGCTGCGCGACGATGTCCTCCTCGCGGCCGGCGATCGACTCGAAGGACAGGGTCGGCCCCTCGGCCTTCAGCGCGGTCTCGGCGCTCATCGCCAGGGTCACGCCGCCGGCGGCATCGGTGAAGCGTTCGAACAGCGCGCGGACGCGGGCGGCGCGCTCGCCGCTCTCGCGCTCGGTCGCCGCCATCATTTCCTCGAGCATCGCGCCGGACAGCCCTTCCCCGGCCAGCGGCGCGACGTCGCGCGCATCGACGCGCACATGCAGGCAATGCACATGGGCGTTCCAGATGCGCGCAACCATCAGCGCGGTGGCGAGGGCGGCTTCCCCGGCCTCGGTACCCGTCAGCGGCAGCAAGAGGCGGCGATAGGCCATGGCGCGTCTCCCAAACGGCGCTTTGGCCGATCATGGTACCAGGAAACCCGGTTCTACAAGCGCAATAGCGCGCGCGCCGCCGCCAGTGCATCCCCGGCGGCATCCAGGCGATGCCATTCCAGCGGCCCGGTACCGCGCGCGGCGGCCGCCTCCAGCACCGCCACGGTGGCATCCGAGGCATCGCCCCGCCGTGCCGCCACCCGCGCCCGCAGC
>JAEWCI010000620.1 GCA_023390705.1 Pseudomonadota bacterium | reverse complement strand
GTCCCGGCCGCCGGTCACGGCCGGTTGGTCCGGCCACCAGGCGGCAGGCGGATCCCAGGGGCGGTCCAGCCTTTCGTCACGGTTGGCGGCCATCAGGACCGGCCAGGCATGGCCCGGCCGGCGCAGCAGGATCACGGTGCACACCTTGCAGGCATGCCGCAGCCGCGTTCCGCCGGCAAGCCGGCCGGAATCACCGGCAGGTCAAGGCTGACTGGACCGGTTTCACCGTGTTCGTGCATGGTGAAACCGCTCTATCCGGCTGTTCCTTCGCGTTTCCGAGCCGCCGGGTGATTCTGCCCGACATGAAAATGCCCTGGGCGCTGCCGCCCGGTGTCAGCGGATATAGATCCCGAAGCCCGGTCGCGGTGGGTAGTAGTACACCGGCGGCGGGGGTGGGGGCGGGTAGTAGTAACGTGGCGGTGGCACATAGTACACGGGAGGGGGCGGCGGACGGTAATAGTAGGGCGGCGGTGGCCGGTAGTAGTGGCGGTGATGGTGCGGCCGCCAATGGCCATGACCGCGCCAATCGGCCAGGCCGGTGCCTGGCGTGGCCAGCAGCCCGACCATTGCCAGGCCACCCAAGGTCAGCAGGAAGCGCAGCGCGCGCATTGAAGGGCCTCCTTCAAGATGCCCATAGATGGGGATCGGCTGCGGCGGAATCGCGGCAATCCGGCGGCCAAGCGAAGGCGATTTGATCACGCCGCCGTGATCAGGTGCCAAGGACCCGGGCGAAGACCGTCTCTATGTGGCGGAAATCCTTGGTCGGGTCCATCACCGCATCGAGTGCCGCCGCGTCGAAGCGGGAGGCGACCGCGGGTTCGGCCAGCAGGTTGTCGCGGAAGTTGCGGCCTTCGGGCGTGCCCAGCGCGGTCCAGGTCCGCATCGCGCATTCCTGGACGATGCGATAGGCTTCCTCGCGGCTGACGCCGGCCTGGGTCAGCGCCAGCAGCACCTTCTGGCTGTGCACCACCCCGCCCAGGCTTTCCAGGTTGGCCTGCATCCGGGCGGGATAGATCGTCAGCCTCTCCATCATGCCAGTGAGGCGCGAGAGGGCGAAGTCCAGCGCGATGGTGGCATCCGGCGCGATCACCCGTTCCACGCTGGAATGGCTGATGTCCCGTTCATGCCACAGGGTCACGTTCTCCAGCGCCGGCATGGCGTAGCCGCGCACCAGCCGGGTCAGGCCGGTCAGGTTCTCGCTCAGCACCGGATTGCGCTTGTGGGGCATGGAGGAACTGCCCTTCTGCCCGGCATGGAAGAACTCCTCCGCCTCGCGCACCTCGCTGCGCTGGAGGTGGCGCACCTCGGTCGCCAGCCGCTCGATGCCCGAAGCGATGACGGCCAGGGTGCAGAAGAAGGCGGCATGGCGGTCGCGCGGGATGACCTGGGTGGAAACCGGCTCCACCGCCAAGCCGAGCTTCGCCGCGACATGCGCCTCCACCGCAGGGTCCACGCTGGCGAAGGTGCCCACGGGGCCGGAGATGGCGCAGGTCGCCACCTCAGCGCGCGCCGCCAGCAGACGTTCCCGGTTGCGGGCGAATTCGGCGTAGTGCCCGGCCAGCTTGAGGCCGAAGGTGGTCGGCTCGGCATGGATGCCGTGGCTGCGACCGATGGTGGGCGTGTATTTGTGCTCGACTGCCCGTGCCCGCAGCGCCGCCAGCAGCGCGTCCAGGTCGGCCAGGAGCAGGTCGGCAGCCCGGGTCAACTGCACCGCCAGGCAGGTGTCCAGCACGTCGGAACTGGTCATGCCCTGGTGCAGGAAGCGTGCCTCCGGCCCCACGCCTTCGGCCACCCAGGTGAGGAAGGCGATGACGTCGTGCCGCGTCACCCGCTCGATCTCGTCGATCCGCTCCACGTCCTTCGCGCCCATGGCTGCCAGCAGCGGCGTGCCCTTCTCGCGGATGATGCGGGCTGCCTCGGCGGGGATGGTGCCCTGGGCGGCCATGGCCTCGGCGGCCAGGGCCTCGATCTCGAACCAGATCCGGTAGCGCTCCTCGGGGGACCAGATCGCGGCCATCTGCGGGCGGGTGTAGCGGGGAACCATGACCGGGCCTCCGGGCTGGGCGGGCACTGGCGCAGAGCGCTGCCGGGTGGGTTCGCCCGGCAGCATCACTCTGTCCGACAGGACAAGCGGCTGGCGCAAGGGCCGCACGCCCAGGCAAACGGCGGATGCGCCAGCGGAGGGGGTTTCGCCCGAGCCCGCGGCGGGAGCAAGGGGGGCGCGCCCCGCAGGGTCCGTGCGGTTGCCGGCAGGACCCGCTGCCCTTTACGGACATTACAGCGCAGCGTGCCACGGGGTGAAAATGCAACCACCATTGGCGCGATTCCGATGGAAAATTGCCAGACCGTTGTCCCCGGCGCAAAAGAGGGCTTGCCAGAAGTTATCGGAATTTTTATCTCCTGCCGGCTTGAAGAAGAACCCGCCGACAGCGCAAGGACGCCCAGCACGATGCCCGAATGGCTAATTGCTCTATTTCAGGTGCTGCTCATCGACATCGTCCTTGCTGGCGACAATGCCATCGTGGTTGGCATGGCCGCCGCCGGGCTGCCGAAGGAACAGCGCCGCATCGCCATCTTCTGGGGCATCATTGCTGCCACGGTGATGCGCATCGCCTTCGCCAGCATTACCGTCCAGCTCCTGGCCATCGTCGGCATCACCCTGGCCGGCGGCGTGCTGCTGCTCTGGGTCTGCTGGAAGATGTATCGCGAATTGCGCGAAGGCGGCCATGACGAGGATACGGAAGGAAGCCTCGCCGCGGCCGAAGCCAAGGCGCCGCGCAAGACACTCTCCCAGGCCATCGCCCAGATCCTGGTCGCGGACGTCTCCATGTCCCTCGACAACGTGCTGGCCGTGGCCGGCGCGGCGAAGGACCACCCGATCATCCTCATCATCGGCCTGGCCATCTCGGTGGTGCTGATGGGCGTGGCGGCGACCTTCATCGCGAACCTGCTCAACAAGCACCGCTGGATCGCCTGGGTCGGCCTGCTCATCATCCTTTACGTCGCTGGCAAGATGATCTGGGAAGGTACGGATGAGGTCGCGGGCCAGGTCCCCGGCTCCTATGCCTTCCTGATGCTGCCGCTCGGCTACCTGGCGCTGCCCGGCGTGTTCCCCGCCTGGCTTTGGGCGGTGGCGACGGGCCTGCAGGTCATCGTCCTGACGGCACTGGGTGTTGCCACGGCGATGCTGTTCCGCCGCGGCGGCAGCGCCGCGGAACACCGTGCGGCGGACGCAACAGACTAGGTATTCGCCGCCTTCGCCCTTTCCCATGGGGCGACGGCCTTGGCCCGGTATCCCGCCCGGCACTGTCCCAGTGCCGGGCGGTGTCATTCGGGGCCTTCCGCCGGGCTTGTGCCGGCCCACGAAGGCTGCCCGGTGATGCCCTCCGCCACCTTGCGCGCCGACAGGCGCGACTGGGCAGGGGGAGGGTTCTTCCGGGAACGGCCGGCCTGGGTTGCGCGGGCTGCCGCGGCGGAGATTGCTGCCGCCATCGACTCCGCTTATGGAGCGGTCGCATCCGGCCGCCCTGGCCTGCCTCCGCCATTCTGGGGTGACGATGATCCATCGGGTTGCATTTCGGTTTTGCCGCTGCGGCAATGGCTGCCCTTCAACGGCGTGGCGCCCTGCCCGACGATGCCGCGCCAGGTCCCGCGGCATCGGAAACAGGGGCTAGCCGGTGCGTCCGCCCCGCAACTC
>JAEWCI010000616.1 GCA_023390705.1 Pseudomonadota bacterium | reverse complement strand
GAGCTGGAGGAAGCCGCCGCCGCTGTACGGGCGGAGGGGAGGCGCGCCCTGGCCCTGGTCGCGGATGTGCGCGACCGGGCGGCGCTGCGCCAGGCGGCGGCGCAGGCCGTCGCGGAACTGGGCGGGCTGGACATCGTGGTGGCCAATGCCGGCATCGCCATCTCCGAAAGGCTTGCGGATTTCCGCCCGGCGCGCTGGCAGGCAGTGCTGGATGTGAACCTTACCGGCGTGGCGAACACCGTCTGGGCCGCGCTGCCCGCGCTGCGGGAGCGTGGCGGCGGGCGGGTGGTGATCGTCACCTCGGTGCAGGCGCGCATGGGCAGCGAGGGCTCGGCGGCCTATGCCGCCTCGAAATGGGGCCTGACCGGCCTGATGAAGACCCTGGCGCTGGAACTGGGTACCGAGAACATCGCGGTGAACGCCGTGGCGCCGACCGCCGTGGAGACCCCGCTGATGCGCCGCGGCGGCCGGGGAGGGGACGAGGGCAGCCCGCGCGAACAGGCCGAGCGGTTGGGCCACGCCCTGCCCTTCGGCGTGCTGCCGCCCGAGGACATCGCCCAGGCGATTGCCTTCCTGGCCGGGCCGGGCGCGCGGCACATCTCCGGCGTGACGCTGGACGTGAATGCCGGGCGCTCGGGCCGCCTCACCGCTTGAAGGAGAAGGTCACGGCTCAGCGGATGGTGTTCGGAACCGAACCCCAATCCGCGATGGGTCATTGTCTGTGGAGCGGATTCATGCGCCAGGGCGCTCACGCCCCTCCGCGATCTGGTCTAACCGCTGAACGGCCTCCGCCACCACCGCCTCGAACATCTCCGTGGTCAGCCGGCGGGTGGAGGTGTTGTAGCGGCTGACGTGATAGCTGTCGGCCAGGAGCAGGCCGCCCGGTAACGGGTGCACCGCGCCATGGGCGAAGCGCTTGTGGCTCATCGGGAGGCCGCAGGCGCGCAGCAGCGCGGCATGTGCCAGCACGCCGAGCGCCAGCACCAGCTTCAGCCGTGGCATCGCCCCCAGCTCGCCCTGCAGGAACCGGTTGCAGGTGCGGGTCTCGGCCGGCTCCGGCAGGTTGGCCGGCGGCACGCAGCGCACCGCATTGGTCCTGCGGCAGCCGGTCAGGCGCAGCCCGTCATCGGGGCGTTCCTCGTAATGCCCCTCCGCCAGGCCGAATTTCAGCAGCGTGCCGTAGAGCAGCCTGCCGGCATAGTCGCCGGTGAAGGGCCTGCCGGTGCGGTTGGCGCCGCGCAGCCCGGGCGCCATGCCCAGTATCAGCAGCGGCGCATCGAGCGGCCCCCAGGAAGGTACCGGGGCATTGTGCCAGTCCGGCCAGGCCACGCGATTCTCCGCGCGCATGGCCGCCAGCCGCGGGCAGAGCGGGCAGTCGCGGCCTGGCTGGGGTGGCTGGCCCGCCGCTCCCGGGCCGGGCGGCATCACTCCGGGAGGTCCGGCGACTCGCGGAAGGGTTCAGCCGGGGTGGCGCGGGTCGCCGGGGGCGGGCGGTGGGCATGGGAGGACGCGCCCGGCGCGGGGCTGCGCGGCCGTGGCTCCACCTGCCGCCGCGTGATGTGCTCGGCCAGGTCGAAGAGGTCGAGGAAGGCATCCGCCTGGCGGCGCAACTCATCGGCGATCATCGCCGGCTGGGTGCGAATGGTGGAAACGGCCGTCACGCGGACACCGAGGCGCTGCACCGATTCGACCAGGCGGCGGAAATCGCCGTCGCCGGAGAAGATCACCGCATGATCGATACGCGGGGCCAATTCCATGATGTCCACCGCCATCTCGATATCGACGCTGCCCTTCACCCGGCGGCGGCCGGTGGCATCAACGAACTCCTTGGCGGGCTTGGTGACCACGGAATAGCCGTTGTAGCCGAGCCAATCGACCAGCGGCCGCAGCGGCGAGTATTCCTCGGTTTCCAGCAAGGCGGTGTAGTAGTAGGCGCGCACCAGGTAGCCCTGGCGGCGGAAGTGCGTCAGCAGGTTCTTGTAGTCCACGTCGAACCCCAGGGTGCGGGAGGCGGCGTAGAGGTTGGCGCCATCAATGAAGAGGGCCAGCCGTTCGGTCGTTTCGTGGGGCACGGTGATCTCTTGGGGTCTGAAATGCCGGGCAGTGTGGCAGCAGCGCTATCGTAACGGGACATTGCCATCCTGTAAGGGGAATTTCCATGATCTTGATTGCGATCGGCGCGAATTTACCGGCACCGGATGGGTCCTCGCCATTGACGACCTGTCAGCGCGCTGTGGCGTCCTTGGCTGAACTGGCGGGGTTGCGCTTGGTTGCGGTGTCTTCCTGGCACCGCACGAAGCCGGTGCCGCCGCTGCCCGGCGCGCCCGATTTCGTGAACGGTGTGGCCCGCCTCGAGGGCGAGGCGGAGCCCGCCGCCCTTCTGGCTGCCCTGCATGGCCTGGAGGCGGCATCGGGACGGCAGCGGAGCTTCACCAATGCGCCACGCAGCCTCGATCTCGACCTGATAGATCTGAACGGGCAGCTGCGTGATGCGCCGGACCCGGTGCTGCCGCATCCGCGGGCCCATCTGCGGCGTTTCGTCCTGGCGCCGCTGATGGAGGTGGCGCCGGACTGGGTGCACCCGCGCCTGGGGCTGCCCGTGGCCGCGCTGCTGGCCGGCCTTCCGGCTGAGGACCGGGAATAGCCGGGCCAGACGCCCGTTGCGGCGCAGCATGCTTGCGCCGGTCCCTCCCAGTGGCTATCTGGAAGGTTCGATCTTTCTCATCCCGGTCCCCTGCGGGGCCCCAGGAAACCGGAGCCGCCATGGCACGCGTTACCGTCGAGGACTGCATCCTCCAAATCCCGAACCGCTTCGAACTGGTGCTGCTGGCCGCCCAGCGGGCGCGCAACATCAGCCGCGGCGAGGAACTGACCCTGGACCGCGACAACGACAAGAACCCCGTCGTCGCCCTGCGTGAGATCGCCGAGACCACCATCGACCTCTCGGCCATCGAGGCGGACCTGGTGAAGTCGCTGCAGCGGGCGCCGGAGCCCGAGCCGGCCGAGGAGGAGGTGCTCGACCTCATTGCCACGGACGAGAACATCTTCGGCGTCATGGACGTGAACGAGGAACTGCCCGGCGAGGGGCAGCAGATCGAGGAACTCTCGCCCGACGACATCGAGGCGGCAATCGCCGCCGAACTGGGCGGCCGGCGCTAGGCCGGGCTTCGCATGACATCGCGCGACGCCGGGCCGCCCGCCGCCCCGGTGCCGCGCGCGCCGGAAGGCGCTACCGCCAGCCTTGCCCCTCCCCCCCCCGCTCCCCCGCCCGGGCTGGACGCGGTGGCGGCGCTGGTCGAGAAGGTGGCGGCCTACGACCCGAAAGCCGATCTGGAACTCATCCGCCGGGCCGGTGCGCTGGCGGCTGAGGCGCATCGCGAGCAGAAGCGCGAGAACGGCGACCCATACATCACCCATCCGCTTGCCGTGGCCGAGATCCTGGCCGGCTACAAGCTGGATTCGGCCACCATCGCCACCGCCCTGCTGCATGACGTGGCGGAGGACACCGCGGTCGGGCTGAAGGAGATCGAGCGGCGCTTCGGCGCCGAGGTCGCCCGGCTGGTGGACGGCGTCACCAAGCTCACCAAGATCGAGCTGCAGTCGGAACGCACCAAGCAGGCGGAGAACATCCGCAAGCTGGTCCTGGCGATGAGCGAGGACATCCGCGTCCTGCTGGTGAAGCTGGCGGACCGGCTGCACAACATCCGCACCCTGCATTTCGTCCCGCAGCCCGAGCGCCGCCGCAAGACGGCGCGCGAGACGCTGGAGATCTTCGCTCCGCTGGCCGAGCGCATCGGCATGGACCAGCTCAAGACCGAGCTGGAAACCCAGGCCTTCCGCGCCATGAACCCGGAAGCCTGGCAGACCATCGCCGCCCGCCTCAGCTTCCTGCGCGGCCAGGGCGCCGACCTCATCAAGGAGATCGAGGCCGACCTGAAGCGCGTGCTGGCCGGGCATGGCGTGGAGGTGGTGGACGTGGTGGGGCGGGAGAAATCGCCCTATTCCATCTGGCTGAAGATGCAGAACAAGAACGTGGCCTTCGAGCAGCTCTCGGACGTCATGGCCTTCCGCATCATCGTGCCGGACGGCCAGAAGGCCGCCTGCTACGCCGCGCTGGGCGCGGTGCACGATGCCTATCGCGTCGTCCCGGGCCGCTTCAAGGACTACATCTCCACACCCAAGAGCAACGGCTACCAGAGCCTGCACACCGGCGTGACCGTGCCGGAACGGCGCAACGCCAAGATCGAGGTGCAGATCCGCACCCGCGACATGCACGAAGTGGCGGAATACGGCGTCGCGGCGCACTGGATCTACAAGCAGGGCGAGAGCGCGGCCAAGGACCGCCGGCGCTATCCCTGGGTGCGGGCGCTGCTCGACATCCTGGAGAATGCCGAGGGAGCGCAGGATTTCCTCGAACACACGAAGCTGGAACTGCACCGCGACCAGGTCTTCTGCTTCACCCCCAAGGGCGACCTGATCGAGCTGCCGCGCGGCGCCACGCCGATCGACTTCGCCTATGAGGTCCACAGCCAGGTCGGCGACGCCTGCGTCGGCGCCAAGGTGAACGGCAAGATCGTGCCGCTGCGCCACCAGTTGGAGAATGGCGACCAGGTCGAGATCATCACCGCCCGCGGCGGCACTCCCAACCCGGGTTGGGAACGCTTCGTCGTCACCGGCAAGGCGCGGGCGCGCATCCGCCGCTTCGTCCATGCCCGCCAGCGCGAGAACCAGCGCGAGGAAGGC
The DNA here is from genome assembly GCA_023390705.1 of Pseudomonadota bacterium. GTDB lineage: Bacteria > Pseudomonadota > Alphaproteobacteria > Acetobacterales > Acetobacteraceae > JAEWCI01. Next base: position 2,573 of record JAEWCI010000616.1, on the reverse strand, counting down.
CGCGCGGCCATTGCCAAGGCCTTCCGCCAGGAAGGGCTGGACTTCACGGAAAAACTGCTGGAAGGCGCGCTGAAGCCGCTGAAGCAGGCAAGCCTGGAGGATCTGCTCTCGGCGGTCGGCGGCGGCTCGCTCTCGGCGCGGGAAGTGGTGCACGCGGCGGTGCCGGAACTGCGCAGCCCGCCGCGGGTGATCGACCCTATCCCACTGGCCCGGCCGCGTGGCCGGCTCGGCGCCGGGCCGGCGCTGGGCAAGGCGGAGCGTGGCAGCCATGCCCGCGGCCGCACCGGCATGCCGGTGCTCGGCCTGGTCGGCAGCATGAGCATCCATTACGCCGGCTGCTGCCATCCGCTGCCGGGCGAGAAGATCGTCGGCATCGTCACCACCGGCAAGGGCGTGACGATCCACAGCGCCGATTGCCATACGCTGGAAAGCTTCGCGCATACCCCGGAACGTTTCATCGACGTGGAATGGGATGCCGAGAATCTGCACGCTACCAGCCATGTCGGGCGCATCATCGTGGAGACCGCCAACCAGCCCCAGGCGCTGGGCGGCCTGGCCACGGTGATCGCGGCCCAGGACGGGGTGGTGACGAATCTGCGCGTCCTGCACCGCGACTCGGATGGGCTGGAGGTGGCGGTGGATGTGGAGGTGAACGATCTGCGCCACCTCGACAGCATCATGGCGGCGCTCCGCCTGCACCGCGACAGCCGGCGGGTGGAGCGGGCCCGCGGATGATCCTCGGCATCGGCAACGACACGGTGGATATCCGGCGCATCGAGCGGACCATCGAACGCCATGGCGAACGTTTCCTGGAGCGGGTCTTCACCCCGCGGGAGCGCGCCAAGGCGGAAAGGCGGACCGAGCGCATCCGTGCCGCGACCTATGCCAAGCGTTTCGCGGCGAAGGAGGCGGCGTCCAAGGCGCTGGGCACCGGCTTCCGTGCCGGGGTGTTCTTCCGCGACCTGGGCGTGGTCAACCTGCCTTCCGGACAGCCCACGCTGGAGCTTACCGGCGGCGCGGCGACGCGCCTGGCCATGCTGACCCCTCCCGGCCATCGGGTGCGGATCGACCTGACCATGACCGACGAATACCCCTATGCCAGCGCCGTGGTCATCATCTCGGCCCTGCCCCTTCCTTGACACCTGGCCCCCTGGGGGGCTTCATCGCGCCGCCGCCCGTGCCGAGAAGCCCTGGGCGCCCAACCCCCAAGCCCCAGGGTCTTCCATTGAGCACCTCCATGGCGAAGAAGAAGTCGGGCGGCTGGCTCGAAAGCGTCAAGACCATCCTGTATGCCGGCCTGATCGCGATCGGCATCCGCACCATCGCCTTCGAGCCGTTCAACATCCCTTCCGGCAGCATGATCCCGACGCTGCTGGTGGGTGATTACCTTTTCGTATCCAAATTCTCCTACGGCTATTCGCGCTATTCCATGCCCTTCGGCGGCTATCTGCCCAGCTTCGGCGGCGGAAGGCTGTTCGGGGCGCTGCCGCAGCGTGGCGATGTGGCGGTGTTCAAGCTGCCGCGCGACACCGGCCAGGACTATATCAAGCGCATCATCGGCCTGCCCGGCGACCGCGTCCAGGTGGTCCGCGGCATCCTGCACGTGAACGGCCAGGCGGTGCGCCGGGACAACGGCGCCCCCTACACGGTGGAAGGGGACGGGCCACGCATGACGGTGCGGCTCTACCGCGAAACCCTGCCGGGCGGCCGCACCCACGACATCATCGAGCACAGCGACAACGGCGTGCTGGACAACACCCAGGAATACCGGGTGCCCGAGAACCATCTCTTCGCCATGGGCGACAACCGCGACAACAGCCTGGACAGCCGGGTGCAGGATGCCGTGGGCTTCATCCCGGTGGAGAATCTCGTCGGCCGGGCGGAGTTCATCTTCTTCTCGGTGGATGGCTCCGCCGCCTGGTGGGAAGTCTGGGGTTGGCCTTTCGCCATCCGCTGGTCCCGACTGTTCACTGCCGTGCGCTGAGCCGTGACTCCACCGGACGAAAACAAGCCGCTGGATGCGCTGGAGGAATTCGCCGCCACGCGGCTCGGCCATTGCTTCGCCCGGCCGGAACTGCTGGCCCAGGCGCTGACCCACCGTTCCGCGGCCGACCCGAAAAGGGCGCAACTCGACAGCAACGAGCGGCTGGAATTCCTGGGTGACCGGGTGCTGGCCCTGGTGATGGCGGAATGGCTTTCCGAACGCTTCCCGCAGGAGCGGGAGGGCGATCTCGGCAAGCGGCTGGGGCTGCTGGTCGCCGGCGAAAGCCTGGCCGTGGTGGCGGAGAAGCTGGGGCTGGCGGAGGTGCTGCGGGTGCCGCCCTCCGAAGGCCGGGCCGGGCTGCGGCAGCGCGCCAGCGTGCTGGCCGATGCGTTGGAGGCACTGCTCGGCGCGCTCTACCTGGATGCCGGGCTGGCGCCGGCCCGCGCCCTGATCCGGCGGGAATGGGCGTCGCTGCTGGAAGCCTCGGCCCGCCCGCCGATGTCGGCCAAGAGCCGGCTGCAGGAATGGGTGCAGGGCAGGGGGCTCGGATTGCCGGAGTACCGCGTTGTCTCGGCGGCCGGACCGTCGC
>JAEWCI010000519.1 GCA_023390705.1 Pseudomonadota bacterium | reverse complement strand
AAACCCCACCCTCGCGGGCGCCGCCGGGGCGGCGCAGGGTGAGACGCGGATGCGCGGCCTGGCGGAATTGCGGGTGAAGGAAAGCGACCGGCTGGCCGCCACCGCCGCCCTGCTGGCGGCGAACGGCATCGAGGCCCGGATCGAGGGTGACGATCTGCTGGTTCAGGGCCGGGCCGGTGCCATCCCCGGTGGCGGCATGGTCGCCACCCATATGGATCACCGCATCGCGATGAGCGCCCTGGTCATGGGCTTGGCGGCCCGGACCGCCGTGACGGTGGACGATGCCGGCTTCATCGAGACCAGCTTTCCCGGCTTCGCCGCCCTGGTGAACCGGGTGGCGGGCAGCGAGGCGATCCGGCCGGCGTGATGGCGCAGCCCCTGGTCATTGCGGTGGACGGGCCGGCCGCGGCCGGCAAGGGCACCCTGGCCCGCCGCCTCGCCGCCGAGCTGGGCCTGCCCTATCTGGATACCGGCCTGCTCTACCGCGCCGTCGGCCGGCTGGTGCTGGATGCCGGCGCGGACCCGCAGGACCCGGGGCGGGCGGAAGAAGCGGCCCAGGCCCTGGCGCCGGAAGACCTGCAACGTGGCGACCTGCGCAGCCAGGAAGCCGGCATGGCGGCCAGCGCCGTCGCCGCGGTGCCCGGGGTGCGGGCGGCGCTGCTGGAATTCCAGCGCAATTTCGGCCGGGCCCGGGGCGCGGTGCTGGACGGGCGGGATATCGGCACGGTGGTCTTCCCCGAAGCGCCCGTAAAACTCTTCGTCACCGCCAGCGCCGAGGAGCGTGGCCGCCGCCGCTGGCTGGAACTGCAGGCGCGGGGGGACAGGACCCCGCTGGCCCAGGTGGTGGCGGAATTGCAGGCCCGCGACGCCCAGGACGCCGCCCGTGCCGTGGCGCCGATGCGACCGGCGGAGGACGCGCTGCTGCTGGACACGACGGCGCTGGATGCCGATGCCGCCTTCGCCGCCGCGCTGGCGCTGATCCGGCAACGGCTGGCGACGCTTTCGGCTTGACGCAGACCCCCGGAAGGGACCAAACTGCGCCCCAGGCCGCGACCCCTTCACCGGGGCGCGGTGTCCGTACTTAAAGGGTCGTCTCGGTCCAAAGGACGCGGTGGCCCGGATCGCCGGACCGGAACCGGGCGGGCCGATACGCCGCCCAACCCAGACGGGTCGTCGGGCGCCAGGCCTGCCTGCGTGGCAGGTGCCGAGGTGTCGGACCAAGCCGTGTCCGCCAACATCCTGCAAGGCAGGGGCCAGGCGGGGGCGCAGGACCATCGGCCCGGGTCAGCCGGGCACCCCAGGAATACGCAACCACATGGCATCTGCCACCAGCCTCGCCCACGCCGACGCGGGCAATGAGGATTTTGCCGCTCTGCTGGACGCCACCCTTGGCGCCGATACCGGCTTCGCCGGCTCGGTCGTCACCGGGCGCATCGTCCGCGTCGATGACGATTTCGCTGTCGTGGATGTTGGGCTGAAGAGCGAGGGGCGCGTGCCCCTGAAGGAATTCGCGCCGCCCGGCCAGAAGGCCGAGGTGAAGCCCGGCGATACCGTCGAGCTGTTCATCGAGCGCTACGAGGACCGCGACGGCTCCATCGTGCTGAGCCGCGAGAAGGCCCGGCGCGAGGAAGCCTGGACCAATCTGGAGAAGGCCTTCCAGGCCAACCAGCGGGTCAACGGCGTGATCTTCGGCCGCGTCAAGGGCGGCTTCACCGTCGATCTCGGCGGCGCCGTGGCCTTCCTGCCCGGCTCCCAGGTGGATATCCGCCCGGTGCGCGACGTCGGGCCGCTGATGGGCAGCCCGCAGCCCTTCCAGATCCTCAAGATGGACCGCTCGCGCGGCAACATCGTGGTCAGCCGCCGCGCGGTGCTGGAAGAGACCCGCGCCGAGCAGCGCAGCGAGCTGATCCAGGGCCTGAAGGAAGGCATGATCCTCGACGGCGTGGTGAAGAACATCACCGACTACGGCGCCTTCGTGGACCTCGGCGGCGTGGACGGCCTGCTGCATGTCACCGACATCGCCTGGCGCCGCATCAACCACCCCTCCGAGGCCCTGACCATCGGCCAGCCGGTGAAGGTGCAGGTCATCCGCTTCAATCCGGAAACCCAGCGCATCAGCCTCGGCATGAAGCAGCTGATGGCCGACCCGTGGGACGGGGTGGCGCTGAAGTATCCGGTCGGCGCCAAGTTCTCCGGCCGCGTGACCAACATCACCGACTACGGCGCCTTCGTGGAGCTGGAGCCGGGCGTCGAGGGCCTGGTCCATGTCTCCGAGATGAGCTGGACCAAGAAGAACGTCCATCCGGGCAAGATCGTCGCCACCTCCCAGGAAGTGGACGTGATGATCCTCGACGTGGACGAGCCGAAGCGCCGCATCTCGCTCGGCCTCAAGCAGGCCCAGGGCAACCCCTGGGAGCTGTTCCTGGAGGCGCATCCGCCCGGCAGCACGGTGGAAGGCGAGATCCGCAACATCACCGAGTTCGGCCTCTTCATCGGCATCGGCCCGGACATCGACGGCATGGTCCACATGTCCGACCTGTCCTGGGACGAGCCTGGCGAGCAGGCCATGACGAAGTACCGCAAGGGCGACGTCATCCAGGCCAAGGTGCTGGATGTGGACGTGGAGAAGGAGCGCATCTCCCTCGGCGTCAAGCAGCTCCAGGCCGACCCGGCCGCCGAGGTGCTGGACAAGGTCCGCAAGGGCGATGTGGTGACCTGCATCGTCACCCAGGTGCAGGCCAACGGCATCGAGGTGAAGGTGGAGGAGGTCCTCACCGGCTTCATCCGCCGCGCCGAGCTGGCGCGTGACCGTGGCGACCAGCGCCCCGACAAGTTCGCCGTGGGCGAGAAGGTGGATGCCAAGGTCACCGCGGTGGACCGCGCCGCCCGCCGCCTCTCCCTGACCATCAAGGGCAAGGAGATCGAGGAGGAGCGCCAGGCGATGGCCGATTACGGGACCACCGACAGCGGTGCCTCGCTCGGCGACATCCTGGGCGCCGCCATCCGCCGTCGCCGCGAGCTGGCCGGCGAGGAGTAATCCCGGCACGGGCTTCCGGCCCGGCCGAGCGGAAGACCCCGGGGGCGCAGGCCCCCGGGGTTTTTTCAATTGGGCGCCTGACGTCCATGCCCCTTGCCTGGGGAGGCGTTCCGGTCCCATGACTGCGCCATGTCCCTCGACGCCGATATCCTGATAGACCGCAGGCGCCTGAAGCGTCGCCTTTCGCTGTGGCGCGGCCTGGCCGTGGTGCTGGCGGTGGCCGCCCTGTGGCTCGCCTTCGGCCGCGACGCCGCCACCGGCCTGCCGGGGCGGGAACAGGTGGCCCGGCTCCCGGTGCGTGGCTTCATCGGCGAGGACCGCAAGCTGCTGGAGGCGCTGGACGCGCTCGGCCGCAACCGGCGCGTCCGGGCCCTGATCGTCGCCATAGACAGTCCCGGCGGCAGCGTCGGTGGCGGGGAGGCGCTGCACGCCGCGCTGACCCGGCTGCGTGCCCAGGGCAAGCCGGTGGTGGCGGTAATGGCCGGGACGGCCGCTTCGGCCGGCTACATGGTGGCGCTGCCGGCCGAACGCATCTTCGCCCGGGAGGCCACCGTCACCGGCTCGATCGGCGTGCTGCTGCAGACCTTCGAGGGCTCCGAATTGCTGGCCCGGCTGGGCGTGCAGCCGCAGACCATCGCCTCCGGCCCGCTGAAGGACCAGCCCAGCCTCTTCCGGCCGCTGACCGAGGAAGGCCGCGCGGCGCTGGCGGCGGTGGTGGCGGACATGCACAGCCAATTCGTCGGCATGGTCGCCGCCGGCCGCCGGATGGAGGAGGCGCGGGTGCGCTCCCTGGCCGATGGCAGGGTCTTCACCGGCCGGCAGGCGCTGGCGCTCGGGCTGGTGGACGCCATCGGCGGCGAGCGCGAGGCACGCGCCTGGCTGGCGGCGCAGCACAACGTGGCGGAAAACCTGCCGGTGCGGGATGTCGAAACCCGCTCCAGGGCCGAGAGGCTGTTCGACAGCCTGTTCCAGGGGCTGGCAAAAAGCGTTGTTTCAGAATGGCTTGGCGTTGACGGCTTTCGCCTGATCTGGCAGCCTGGGGGCTGAACGGCCTGCCCCCGCATCGCCTTTCCCCGGAACCACGACCATGACGAAAAGCGAACTGATCGCGCAGCTCGCGCAGGAGAACCCACATCTGCGCCAGCCTGACGTGGAGCTGATCGTGGCCACCATCTTCGACGAGATCACCGGGGCGCTGGCCCGTGGCGACAGGGTGGAGCTGCGCGGCTTCGGCGCCTTCTCCGCCAAGCGGCGCGATGCCCGCACCGGGCGCAACCCGCGCACCGGCGAAGCGGTGCCGGTGGCCGGCAAGGCCGTGCCCTATTTCAAGCCAGGCAAGGAATTGCGGGAACGGGTGAATGGTGGCGCGTTGCAGGCGCCCTCCCGGCCTGCGAAGACGGCACCGGTGAACGCCTGACATGCTGCGCCTGATCCTGCTGCTGCCGCTGCTGATCCTGCTGATCCTGTTCGGCCTGTCGAACCGCCAGGATGTGCTGCTGCGCCTCTGGCCCTTCGACCTGGCCTGGCAGGTGCCGCTTTCCGTGGCGGTGATGCTGATGGCGGCGTTGGCCTTCCTGTTCGGTGCCGTCATCGCCTGGCTTTCGGCCATCCCCTACCGCCGCCGCGCCCGGCGGCTGGAATCCGTGACCCGCCAGTTGGAGGCCGAACTGGCGGAACTGCGCGGCCGGCTGGCCAAGGACATCGGCCCGGTGCCGCCGGCGCCCGGGGATGCGCCGCGGCTGCAGCGCCCGGCGGCCTGAGCCATGCTGAAGCGGCCCGAAACACCCGCTTCCCGGCTGATCCCGGCGCTGGACACGCCCGACCTCGCCCGTGCCGAAGCCCTGGCGCGCGCCCTGGCGCCGCGCTGCGGCCTGCTGAAGCTTGGGCTGGAGCTGTTCACCGCCCAGGGCCCGGCGGCGATGCGCGCCGTCACGCCGCTGGCGCCGGTCTTCCTCGACCTCAAGCTGCACGACATCCCGAACACCGTGGCCGGCGCCGTGCGGTCCCTGCTGCCGCTGCGGCCGGCGATGCTGACGCTGCACGGCGCCGGCGGCGCGGCCATGATCGCCGCGGCGCGCGACGCGGCGGAAGCGGCCGGGGCGGAGAGGCCGATCCTGCTGGCGGTGACGGTGCTCACCAGCCTGGATGCCGCCGCTTTGGCCGATACCGGGGTGTCCGGCGGGCCGGTGCAGCAGGTGCTGCGGCTGGCGCGGCTGGCCCTGGATGCCGGGGCGGATGGGCTGGTCTGCTCGCCGCAGGAGGTGGCACGCATCCGCGATGCCTTTGGCGGGAAGCCGCTGCTGGTCGTGCCGGGGGTGCGCCCCGCCGGCAGCGCCGCCGGCGACCAGGCACGCAC
>JAEWCI010000502.1 GCA_023390705.1 Pseudomonadota bacterium | reverse complement strand
AGCCACAGCCGCGGCACCCGCTGCGCCCCTGATGGCTTGAGGCGCCGCAGCGCGCCCGCTAGAGGGGTTTCACCATGGCCGTGCAAGGTAAAACCCCTCTAGCCTGTTGTTTTTGCGCATTTTCCGAGCCGCCGGGTGTTTCCACCCGGTTCGAAAATGCTCTAGCGTCCGCATATGCCCACCAGCATCGCCGCCAACCTTGCCCAAATCCGGCAAAGCATTGCCGAGGCCTGCGCCCGCGCCAATCGGCCGGCCGGTTCCGTCACCCTGGTCGCCGTCTCCAAGACGCATCCGGTAGAGGCCGTACAGCAGGCCTTGGCCGCCGGACAGCTCGTCTTCGGAGAGAACCGGGTGCAGGAGGCGGCGGCGAAATTCCCCGGCCTGCGCCCGGCGCATCCGGCGCTGCGGCTGCACATCATCGGCGGTCTGCAGACCAACAAGGCGCGCGACGCGGTGCGCCTGGCCGATGTGATCGAAAGCCTCGACCGCCCCCGGCTCGCCGCCGCGCTGGCCGAGGCGATGGCGAAGGAGAGCCGCCGCCCGGCGCTGCTGGTGCAGGTGAATACCGGCGAGGAGCCGCAGAAATCCGGCATCGCCCGTGCCGAAGCCGATGCCTTCATCCGCGCCTGCCGAGAGGAGCACGGCCTGCCGGTGCAGGGGCTGATGTGCATCCCGCCGGCGGCCGAGGACCCGCGGCCGCATTTCCTCTACCTGGCGGAACTGGCGGCAAGGCATGGCCTGGCCACGCTCAGCATGGGCATGAGCGCCGACTACGAAACGGCGATCGCCTGCGGCGCCACCCATGTGCGGGTCGGCTCCGCCATCTTCGGCAGCCGCGCCTGACAGGGCACCTGCCCAGGGGTCAGGCCCGGGGGCTTCGGCCCGCGCCTGGCGGAAAACCTGCGATTCCCCCTTTTCGGCACCCTGGCGGAGCAGATCGCGGACGGGGGTGACCGCCGACAGCGCGGCACCGCTTTGCCGAGAATGGCCGGCAGCGGTTCGCGCGCCCAGGATGACGCGCCGGCCGCCGTAAACCGCAACCGGTGCCGATGGACGCACCGGTCGCGGCCTGGGGCATCCAGCGTAAACCCTGGCACGGAGAAGGCGCTTCCGGGCCGGTCGCGGCTGCGGGCCTGAGGCGACCTGCCGGAATCTCCCGGCCCATCACCCGACCAGACCGGGCGGCGCGGGCGGATGGCGTGCCGGCGACATGGTTTTCCCGTCATGCGGCGGACCATCCGCCGCAAGATTGGCCCCAAAACCGGCGAGCCGCGTAACCTTGCAGAAAACTAAATGCCCCCGAGGCTTAATCCAAACGCAAAGCAGGATTACAGCCTTGCAAGGCGGCCACCATCAACTGCCAGGCTGGCACCGGTGACGAAACGGGATTCCTCCGCCGCCAGGAAGGCGATCGCGGCCGCGATCTCGTCAGGGCGACCGATATCGGCAGGGTCCAGGGTCTCGGCGCCGGATTTGACGTTCGGGTTCTCCCGCAGCATCGGCGTCTCCACGGCGCCGGGCAGCACGGCATTAGCGCGGATGCCCAGCGCCCGCCCCTCGATGGCAGCGGAGCGCGTCAGGGAGAGCAGCGCCGCCTTGGCCGCGGCATAGGGGGCGACCAGCGGCGTCGTCATCGCCGCATGCACGCTGGCGACGTTCACGATGGCCCCGCCGCCATGCATGTAGAGGAAGGCCTGGCGCGTCAGGTGCACCGCGCCCATCAGGTCCACGCCCAGCACCCGCTGCCAGTCCGCGCCGGTGAATTCGGCCAGCGGCTTGAACAGCATCATGCCGGCATTGTTCACCACCACGTCCAGCCGGCCGAAGCGCGCCATGGTCTCGCCGATGGCGGTTTCCACCCGGGCTTCGTCCGCCACGTCGCAGACCAGCGGCAGGGCATCCGGCGCGCCGGCCTGGCGCGCCTGCGCGGCCGCCGCACTGGTGTTCTCCGGGTGCAGGCCGAACACTGCCACCCGCGCCCCTTCGCTGGCCAGGCGCCGCACCGTGGCGAGGCCGATGCCGCTGCCACCGCCGGTCACCACCGCTACCTTGTCGGCAAAGCGATTCATGATGTGCGTCCACCTGCTTCCGGCGTGGATGGCTCGGTGGCAGGACGGGCCCGCGCGCCCTTGTCCGGCGGGTCGTGCCCCTCGCCGGCCGGCCAGCCGTCCCGGTCCCGCAGCATGTGCACCGGCACCTGCAGACAGAGGCTCTGCGCCGGCAGCACGTCCCGCCAATCGGAGATCAGCTTCCGATAGGCGCGCCCGACATGGCGCATCCTGCGATCCAGGTCGTAGAGGCCGAGCGGGTTGGCGCGGTTGTTGCGTTCCCGCAGGGCGGTGTCCCAGTCCACCTGGTCGGTCAGGGAATACCAGGTGAAGCCGACCACCGGCACGCCGTCATTCCTGACGCGCAGCACATTGGCCCATTGCTTCCACAGCCAGTGCACGGCTTCCAGGCCGGTTTCGCCTTCCTTCAGGTTGGTTTCGGTGTGCATCACCGGCAGGCGGTAGCGGTCGTAGTATTGCCGGGTGATGGTGGCGTAGCCGAAGATCTCGCCCGAGGCCCGGCTGCGCCCGTCCTCCGAGATCAGGTGCTCGTTCGTCACGTAGTAGTCGTTGCCCATGACGCACCAGCGCCGCATCCGGTTCTTCATGAAGAACTGGTATTCATCGCGGGTCATCCCGTGGTCCATCAAATACTCATACATCTCGGACTCGACGCGGCGCCCGTAATTCAGGTCCAGCGAGAGGAAGCGCCTGGCATTCAGGATTTCTGCCGGGCCGATCGCGCGCGGGCTGTCGGCATGGAAGTATTCGGAGGATTCACTCTGGATGAAGATGGCGTCCGGCCGGACATCGAGGATGGCCCGCATCGCCAGGACATTCGCCTTTACCACATGCTTCAGCGCGGTGACGAAGCCCTGGTCGGTGGTCAATTGCTCGTTCCACCAGCCGTAGAGCGCGCTGAAGGTGGCGGTGATGAACATCTCGTTCACCGGGGTGTAGAGCTGCACCCAGGGGAAGCGCCGGGCGAAGGCGCCGGCATAGTCGGCGAAGAGCCGGGGGAAATCCGGGTTCTGGAAATTGCCGATCCAGTCCGGCACGCCGAAATGGCACAGGTCGACGATGGGCACGATGCGGCGGCGCAGCAGCTCGGCGAAGGTGGCGTCGGCGAATTCCCAGTCATGCCGGCCAGGGCCCAGCAGGGTGCGGTGCAGCGGCGGGCCATAGCGCAGGAAATTGCAGCCTATCTCCTCCACCAGGGCGAAATCGTCGCGCCAGCGGTCGTAATGGCCGCATTCCGCCATCTGGTCGCGGCGCACCCGGCCGCCCTCGATGGTCGGGTTGCTGTTCTCGATGCCGGTGGCGAACATGAAATAGGTCACGCCCCCGGCAACGCCCCGGGGCGCCCAGGGTTCAGCCCGGGGCGAGGTGCCTCGGCACCCTCACCGTCAGCGAGAGCAGGCGGGAGGAATGCGTCTTGCCATGGCCGTCCAGGTTGAGGCTGGCATTCACCCCCCCTTCCAGCACGTCGTCCACCACGAAGTTGAAGGCGTGCAGCAGCGGCAGGTCGTAGCGCCGGCAGCGCGTGGCGCCGCGATGCGCAAAGAGCGCCAGCACCCGCTCCTCCGTCACCTGCCCGGCCAGCAACCCGTACAGCTCCGGCCGGTAGGGGATGAGGGACATGTTGCCGCGGTTGCCCTTGTCCCCGGCGCGGCTGTGCGCCACGGCATGCAGCGGGACCTCCACCATGTCGCTCATGCCGCGATCTCCTGCGCCGTGCGGACGCTGACCTCGGTGGGCACCCGGTCGCG
>JAEWCI010000601.1 GCA_023390705.1 Pseudomonadota bacterium | reverse complement strand
GCGCGGCACCACACGCCGGCGGCACCTGGCTCAGCCGCTGGGAACCGGAGAGCGACGCCTTCTGGGCAGCGGAGGGCAAGGGCCGCGCCTGGCTCACCCTTGGGGTCACGACCTTCGACCTGACCCTTGCCTTCATCACCTGGTTCGTCGTCAGCGCCCTGGTGGTGCGGCTGCCGGCGCTGGGCTTCCAACTGAGCACCGGCCAGCTATTCTGGCTGGCGGCGATGCCGGGCCTTGCCGGCGGCACGCTGCGCATCGTGCACACCTTCCTGACGCCGCTGCTCGGCACCCGGCATGTGGTGGCGCTTTCCACCCTCTCGCTGGCGATCCCGGCACTGGGCTGGTTCTGGGCGGTGCAGGACCCGACGACACCCTACTGGGTGCTGATGCTGCTGGCCTTCGCGGCCGGGCTGGGCGGCGGCAACTTCTCCTCCTTCATGCCTTCCACCAGCCTGTTCTTCCCGAAGCGGCTGGCCGGCACGGCGCTGGCCATCCAGGCAGGCGTGGGGAATTTCGGCGTCAGCGTGGTGCAGTTCGTCACCCCCTGGATCATCGGCCTGTCACTGGCCGATGGGCTGCTGGGAGAGGGCCAGGTGCTGCGCCTGGCGAATGGCGCCACGCAGACCGTCTGGCTGCAGAATGCGACGGCCATCTACATCCCGCTGATCCTGCTGGGCGCCGCCGCGGCCTGGATCTTCCTGCGCAGCGTGCCGGTGAAGGCCAATTTCCGCGAGCAACTCGACATCTTCGGGCTGAAGCATGGCCTGATCATGTCCGTGCTCTACATCATGACCTTCGGTATCTTTTCGGGTCTTGCCGCTGTCTTTCCGCTGCTGATCAAGCAGGTCTATGGCGGCCTGCCCGGCGCGCCGGACCCGCTGACCTTCGCCTTCCTCGGCCCCCTGGTCGGCTCGGTCGCGCGGGTGCTGGCCGGGCCGGTGGCGGACCGCTTCGGCGGCGCGAAGGTCACGCAGGTGGCAGGCTTCGGCATGCTGGCCTGCGCCATCGCCGTGCCCTTCTACACCCAGCCGACGTCAATGGCGGAGTTCCCCTATTTCGTCGGCGCCATGCTGGGCCTGTTCTTCTTCGCCGGTGTCGGCAATGCCAGCACCTTCAAGCAGATGCCGATGCTCTTCCCGCCGCGCCAGGCGGCCGGCGTGATCGGCTGGACCGCCGCCATGGCGGCCTACGGCCCCTTCGCCTGCGGCATGCTGATCGGCCAGAGCTTCGCTTTCTTCGGCAGCCCGAACGCCTTCTTCTGGTGGTGCGCCGTCTACTTCACTGTCTGCATCGGCCTGAACTGGTTCTTCTACGCCCGGCGCAACGCGCCGAACCCGTGCTGACGCGCGGAGGAGATCGAACATGTCCCACTTCCTCGACCGCCTGTCCTTCTTCAAGCGCCATGTGGAGGGTTTCTCCGGCGATCATGGCCGTGTCACCAACGAACCGCGCGGCTGGGAGGATTCCTACCGTCAGCGCTGGGCGCACGACCGTATCGTGCGCTCCACGCATGGGGTGAACTGCACCGGTTCCTGCTCCTGGAAGATCTATGTCAAGGGTGGCGTCGTCACCTGGGAGACGCAGCAGTCCGACTACCCGCGCACCCGGCCCGGCCTGCCGAACCACGAGCCGCGCGGCTGCGCCCGCGGTGCGTCCTACTCCTGGTATCTCTACAGCGCGAACCGGGTGAAGCACCCGATGATGCGCAAGCGCCTGCTGAAGCTGTGGCGCGCCGCCCGGGCGGAACATGCCGACCCGGTGGCGGCCTGGGGAAGCATTCAGGCGGATGAGACGAAGCGCCGGGAGTACCAGAAGGTCCGCGGCCTCGGCGGCTTCGTGCGGGTGAGCTGGGAGGAGGCGGAGGAGCTGATCGCCGCCGCCAACGTGTACACCGCGAAGACGCATGGCCCGGACCGGATCATCGGCTTCAGCCCGATCCCGGCCATGTCCATGGTCAGCTACGCCGCGGGCAGCCGCTACCTGTCCCTGATCGGCGGCGTCTGCATGTCCTTCTACGACTGGTATTGCGACCTGCCCCCGTCCTCCCCCCAGACCTGGGGCGAGCAGACGGACGTGCCGGAAAGCGCGGACTGGTACAATGCCGGCTTCCTGATGATGTGGGGCTCCAACGTGCCGCAGACGCGCACGCCGGACGCCCATTTCATGACGGAGGCACGCTACCGCGGCGCCAAGACCGTGGTGGTCACGCCGGACTACTCCGAGGCGTCCAAGTTTGCCGACCTGTGGCTGCACCCGAAGCAGGGCACCGACGCGGCGCTGGCCATGGCCATGGGTCATGTGATCCTGTCCGAATGGCACGCGCAGGGGAAGGGAGACTACTTCCTCGACTACTGCCGCCGCTACACCGACATGCCGATGCTGGTGCTGCTGGAGGAGAAGGACGGCCGCCTGGTCGCCGGCAAGCAACTGCGCGCCGCGGATCTGGTGGACGGGCTTGGCGAGGCGAACAACCCGGATTGGAAGACGGTCGCCATCGACGACACGACCGGCCGGCTCTATGCGCCCACCGGCTCCATCGGCTTCCGCTGGGGCGAGCAGGGCAAGTGGAACCTCGAAGGCCGCGACAGCCGCACGCTGGAGGTGACGACGCCGCGCCTTTCCCTGCTTGAGGATGGCGAGCAGGCCGAGGTGGCCTTCCCCTATTTCGGCGGCCGTGCGCCGGAATTCTTCAACCCGACCAGCCATGAGGAGGTGATCGGCCGCCAGGTGCCGGTGCGCCGCGTGACCATGGCCGATGGCAGCACCCGCCTGGTGGCGACCGTCTACGACCTGTTCCTGGCGAATTACGGTGTTGCCCGCGACGGCAGCACCGATTTCGACGCCGACGCGCCCTACACTCCGGCCTGGGCGGAGAAGGTCTGCGGCGTGAAGCGCGGAGACATCATCGCCACGGCGCGGGAATTCGCCACGAACGCCGACAAGACCCATGGCAAGTCCATGGTCATCCTCGGCGCCGCGGTGAACCACTGGTACCACGGTGACATGATTTACCGCGGCATCATCAACCTTCTGGCGATGTGCGGCTGCATCGGCCAGTCCGGTGGCGGCTGGAGCCATTATGTCGGGCAGGAGAAGCTGCGCCCGCAGACCGGCTGGGTGCCGCTGGCCTTCGCCACGGATTGGGGCCGCCCGTCGCGGCAGATGAACAGCACCTCCTTCTTCTATGCCCATACCGGCCAGTACCGGTACGAGAAGCTGGGCGTGGAGGGGCTGCTTTCCCCCACCGCGCCGCAGGCGATGCAGGGCGCGCTGATCGACTTCAATGTCCGTGCCGAGCGCATGGGCTGGCTGCCCTCCGCGCCGCAGCTGGAGGAGAACCCATTGCGCCTGGCCACGGCGGCCAAGGTGGCAGGCGTCGCACCCGCCGACTACGTGGCGAAGGGCCTGCAGGACGGCACGCTGCACATGTCCTGCGAGGACCCGGAGGCGCCGGCCAACTGGCCGCGCAACATGTTCATCTGGCGCTCGAACCTGCTGGGGTCCTCCGGCAAGGGGCACGAGTATTTCCTCAAGCACCTGCTCGGCACCACCAATGGCGTGCAGGGCAAGGATCTGGGCGAGGAAGGCGGCGTGAAGCCCGAGGAGGTGGTGTGGCGCGAGGCGCCGGAAGGCAAGCTGGACCTTCTGGTCACGCTCGACTTCCGCATGAGCACCACCTGCGTGCATTCCGATATCGTGCTGCCGACCGCCACCTGGTACGAGAAGCACGACCTCAACACCTCGGACATGCATCCCTTCATCCACCCGCTCTCCGCGGCGGTGGACCCGGCCTGGGAGGCGCGGACCGACTGGGCGATCTTCAAGGGCATCGCGCGGGAATTCAGCAAGCTGTGCCAGGGCCATCTGGGCGTCGAGCAGGATGTGGTGCTCAGCCCGCTGATGCACGACACCGCGCAGGAACTGGCGCAAGGCGTGGTACGCGACTGGAAGAAGGGCGAATGCGCCCCGATCCCAGGAAAGACCATGCCGGCGGTGGTGGTGGTGGAGCGTGACTACCCACGCACCTATGCCCGCTTCACCGCGCTTGGCCCGCTGCTCGACAAGCTGGGCAACGGCGGCAAGGGCATCGGCTGGAAGACCGGGCATGAGGTGGAATTCCTCGGCAAGCTGAATGGCGCCGTGGAGGTCCCGGGTATCGAGGGCAAGCGGCCGAAGATCGAAAGCGACATCGATGCGGCGGAGGTCATCCTGCACCTCGCCCCCGAGACCAACGGCCATGTCGCGGTGAAGGCCTGGGAGGCGCTGGGCAAGACCACGGGCCGCGACCACACCCACCTGGCCACCGGCAAGGAGCACGAGGCGATCCGCTTCCGCGACGTGCAGGCGCAGCCGCGCAAGATCATCTCCTCTCCCACCTGGTCGGGGATCGAGAGCGAGGAGGTCTGCTACAACGCCGGCTACACCAATGTGCATGAGCTGATCCCCTGGCGGACGCTGAGCGGCCGGCAGCAGCTCTACCAGGATCACCCCTGGATGCTGGCCTTCGGCGAAGGGCTCTGCCTCTACAAGCCGCCGGTGGACCTGAAGGCGCATATGGCGATGGTGGGCGCGAAGCCGAACGGCAATGCCGAGATCGCGCTCAACTTCATCACGCCGCACCAGAAATGGGGAATCCACTCCACCTACTCGGACAACCTCATCATGCTGACGCTGAACCGCGGCGGCCCGGTGGTGTGGCTGAGCGAGGTGGACGCGAAGAAGGCTGGTATCGAGGACAATGACTGGATCGAGGCCTTCAACCTGAACGGTGCGCTGACCGCGCGCGCCGTGGTCAGCCAGCGCGTGCCGGAAGGCATGGTGATGATGTACCACGCGCAGGAGAAGATCGTGAACACGCCCGGCAGCGAGGTGATGCTGACCCGCGGCGGCATCCACAACAGCGTCACCCGCACCACGCCGAAGCCGACGCACATGATCGGCGGCTATGCGCAGCTCTCCTACGGCTTCAACTACCACGGCACCATCGGCACCAACCGCGACGAGTTCGTGGTGGTGCGCAAGATGGCGAAGGTGGACTGGATGGAAGAGCCCGCCTCCGAAACCCAGGCCGTGGCCGCGGAATAAGGAAGAACGACGATGAAGGTCCGCGCCCAGATCGCAATGGTGCTGAATCTCGACAAGTGCATCGGCTGCCACACCTGCTCCGTGACGTGCAAGCAGGTCTGGACCAGCCGGGAAGGCGTTGAATACGCCTGGTTCAACAATGTCGAGACCAAGCCCGGCATCGGCTACCCCAAGGACTGGGAGAACCAGGACAAGTGGAAGGGTGGCTGGAAGCGCAAGCGCAACGGCAAGCTGGAGCCGCGCATCGGCTCCCGCCTGCGGGTGCTGGCGAACATCTTCGCCAACCCGGACATGCCGCAGATCGACGACTACTACGAGCCCTTCACCTTCGACTACCAGCACCTGCAGACCGCGGGCGAGTCGAAGGCGATGCCCACCGCCCGCCCCGTCTCGCTGATCACCGGCGAGACGATGGAGAAGATCGAGTGGGGCCCGAACTGGGAGGAGATCCTGGGCGGCGAATTCGCCAAACGTTCGAAGGACCGCAACTTCGAGAAGGTGCAGAAGGACATCTATGGTCAGTTCGAACAGACCTTCATGATGTATCTGCCCCGCCTGTGCGAGCACTGCCTGAACCCGGCCTGCGTCGCGGCCTGCCCCTCCGGCTCCATCTACAAGCGGGAGGAGGATGGCATCGTCCTGGTGGATCAGGACAAGTGCCGCGGTTGGCGCATGTGCGTCTCGGCCTGCCCTTACAAGAAAATCTATTACAACTGGCAGTCCGGCAAGGCGGAGAAGTGCACCTTCTGCTTCCCGCGCATCGAGGCGGGCGAGCCGACCATCTGTTCAGAAACCTGCGTCGGGCGCATCCGCTACCTCGGCGTGATGCTCTACGATGCGGACCGGATCGAGGCGGCGGCCAGCACGGAGAACGAGCAGCACCTCTACCGTGAGCAGCTTGATGTGTTCCTTGACCCCTCCGACCCGGAGGTGATCGCGGCGGCGCGGCGCGACGGCGTGCCGGAGCTGTGGCTGGAGGCTGCCCGCAAGTCGCCGGTCTACAAGATGGCGATCGAGTGGGGCGTCGCCTTCCCGCTGCATCCGGAATACCGCACCCTGCCCATGGTCTGGTACGTGCCGCCGCTCTCGCCCGTGCAGGCGGCGCATGAAGCCGGCCATGTCGGCTGGGACGGCGCGCTGCCGGACGTCAACTCCCTGCGCATTCCCGTCCGCTACCTCGCCAACCTGCTGACCGCGGGCGCCGAGGCGCCGGTGGTGCTCGCCCTGCAGCGCATGATGGCCATGCGCATGCACATGCGGGCCCGCACCGTGGAGAACCGCATGGATGCCGATGTGCTGCGCCAGGTCGGCCTTTCGGTCGAGCAGGTGGAGGAGATGTACAAGGTGATGGCCCTGGCCGATTACGAGGACCGCTTCGTCATCCCCAGCACTCACCGCGAATACGCCGAGAACACCTTCGACCTGAAGACCTCCTGCGGCTTCACCTTCGGCAATGGCTGCTCCACCAGCGGTTCCACCGGCGCGAACCTCTTCTCCACGAAGAAGACCTCTGCCGGGCATCAGGCGCCGCGGGTCGAGATCCGCCACGTGCCGGCACGGCCGCAGCCGGCACAGCCCGCCCCGGCATCGCCGCGTGGCGTCGCGGCCGAGCGGGAGGAGGTCTGACCATGCTTCTCTCCCTTCGCGCCGTCGCGGCACTGCTCAGCTATCCCGATGAGGATCTGGCCGGTGCCACGGGCGACATGCTGGATGTGATCGCCGCCGACTCCCGCCTCGCCGGGGCACTGCCGGGCATCGAGGCCCTGGTTGACCACATCGCCGGCAGCGACCTGCTGGACCTCCAGGAAGAGTATGTCGGGCTGTTCGACCGCACCCGCTCGCTCTGCCTGAACCTGTTCGAGCATGTCCATGGCGAGGGCCGGGAGCGCGGCTCCGCCATGGTCGAACTGAACGGCATCTACGCCGCCGCCGGCCTGGAACCGCGCCCGGGCGAGTTGCCCGACTATTTGCCCATGCTCATCGAATTCGCGGCGGTGGAGCCGGAACGGGGCGCCGAGCTTCTGGCCAATGCCGGCCCGGTGCTGGACCTGCTGCATGGCCGGCTTCTGGCACGGGGGGCGCCCCATGCCGCCCTGCTGCATGCCTCCCTGCTTGCCGCCGGCCTGCGGCCCAGCGCCGCCCTGCCGGCGCCGGAGCCGGAGGAAACGCCCGAGGCCCTGGATGCCGCCTGGGCCGAGGCGCCGGTGGTCTTCGGCCCCGGCGCCGATCCTGCCGCCGATTGCGGCGTGGATGTGCTGGCTGCCAAGCTTCGCGCCGCCCGCCGTAACCCCAACCCCATGCCGCCGCGGCGCCCCGTGATCCGTCACGTGGCCGCCGCCAGCCAAGGCTGACCTGCCATGTCCGAATTCCTGCACAACCTGGCCTTCGGCATCTACCCCTACATTGCCGTCGCCATCTTCCTCCTCGGCAGCCTCATCCGCTTCGAGCGCGAGCAGTATTCCTGGAAGAGCGGCTCCTCCCAGTTGCTGCGCCGGCGCCAGTTGCGCATCGGCAGCAACTGCTTCCATGTCGGCATCCTCTTCCTGATGGCCGGCCACACCATCGGCCTGCTGACACCGCATGAGGTGTACGGGTTGTTGATCACCGCGCCGCAGAAGCAGATGCTGGCCATCGTCTCCGGCGGCGCGGCGGGCCTTCTCTGCTTCGTCGGCCTCACCATGCTGCTGCACCGCCGGCTGTTCGACGCGCGCATCCGCGCGACCTCCTCCGCCGCCGACATCGCCATCCTGGCGCTGCTCTGGCTGCAACTGGTGCTGGGCCTGGCCACCCTGCCCTTCTCGCTCGCCCATTCGGATGGCCATGTGATGATGCAGCTCTCGCACTGGGCGCAGCACATCGTCACCTTCCAGGGCGACGCCGCCTCCTACCTCCTGGGCGTGGACTGGGTGTTCAAGGCGCATATCCTGCTGGGCATCACCCTGTTCGTCGCCTTCCCCTTCTCGCGCCTGGTCCATATCTGGTCGGCGCCGGTCGGCTACGTCGTCCGGCCCTACCAGCTCGTCAGGCGCCGCGGCGCGGCAGGGGCGGTGCGATGATCCGCGTCGATGGAGTCGAAATCCCGGAAGCGGTGATCGCCGCCGAGATGCAGCATCACCCGGCAGCCTCGCGTGAGTCTGCCTGGCAGGCCGCCGCCCAGGCCCTGGTCGT
>JAEWCI010000344.1 GCA_023390705.1 Pseudomonadota bacterium | reverse complement strand
CGGTCCAACCCCAAGGGGCGGCCCGCCCCCCGGGGGGCGCCGCCCCGCCGGCCTGCACCGCGGAGCCCACCGGCAGGCGCGCGGCATCGGGGGAGGAAGCCGATGCCGGGGAGTGGGCGCGCCTGCCGGGTGTCCGCGGGCATCTCAGAACCGCGCCGCCATGCTGAACACCACGGTGCGGCCCGTACCTGGCACGGTGTGCCCGCTGTAGACAGTCTCATAGGTCTTGGTGTCGAACAGGTTCAGCGCGTTCACCTGCAGCCGGAGGCCACGCATCGGCCCCTCGGTCGGGGCCCAGGCCAGCGCCGCGTCGTAGCGGGTGTAGGACGGCACGCGGTTGGTGTTGGTGGTGTTGCCGTAGCGGTAGTCCACGAAGGAAAGGCCGCCGCCGATCTGCAGGTCGTATGGCAGGTTGTAGGTGGTCCACAGCGCCACGGTGTTGGGCGCGGCGTTGACGAATTCCTTGCCCACCTCATTGGCGTTGCCCGAGCGCAGGATCTCGGAGCGCAGATGGGTATAGCCCGCCAGCACGTTCCAATTGGGCGTGATGCGGCCGACGAGGCCGATCTCAAATCCTTCCACCCTCGCGACGCCGTTCAGCACCTGCAGGTTGCCGGCAGGGTCGGAGGTGCGGGCATTGGTCTTGTCGATGCGGAACAGCGAGCCGGTCAGCCGCAGCCCGTCCAGCGCCTCCCAGGAGGCGCCGAATTCGTAGCTCTCGTTCTCCTCCGGGGCCAGCTGGGCATTGTTGGCGGCCAGGGTCAGGCTTTCGGCCGAAGGATTGAAGCTGGTGCCGTAGGCGAAGTAGGTCCGTACGGAGGGGACCGGCTTCCACACCAGCGCGCTGCGCCAGGAGAAGGCGCTGTCGGTGCGGCTGAATCGCTGGTTGTTGGTGCGGTTCACGTAGTCGGCGTCGAAGTTGTCCCAGCGGCCGCCGAGCAGCAGCTCGAACTGCTGGCCTATCTTGATCTGGTCCACCGCATAGGCGGCGAAGGTGTTGGCGACGGTGCGGATGTCGGAGCCGACATTGCGGATGATCGGGCTGAAAGCGTAGTAGTTCGGGGACAGCAGCAGCGTATTGGGCCGGCCGTTGGTCGCCGCGGCGAAGGCATAGCGCGTGACTTCGGAGGATTCCCGGCCGAATTCGATGCCGGTCAGGATATTGTGCTCCAGCGGGCCGGTGTTGAGGCGCAGCAGCGCCTCGGTCTGGTTGAACAACGCGGTGTCGAGGCCGTCGCGCACCTGCGGTTCGCGCCGGACGATGATGTCGGCGAGCGGGGTGGCGGCGAGTTGTGCAGCCGGCGTGGCGAGGCGCGGCGCGGTGGCGTTGAGGCTGCGGCTGTAATTTGCCCAGCGGGTGGTGTTGCGCACCGTCACCGCATCATTGAAGCGGTGCTGCAGGCGGAGCGTGGCGACATCGGTGGTGGTCAGCTCGCGGTCCAGCCCGTTGATGCCGTAGAAGCTGCCGCGCGGCACCGGCGCGGGGCGGCCATTGATGTAGGGAATGCCGTAGTCGGGGATGTTCCGCTCATCCTGGTGCAGGTAGGAGAAGGTGACCTGGGTCGGTCCCTCCAGCCCCCAGGTGATGGAGGGCGCGATGCCCCAGCGTTCCTGATAGACATGGTCGCGGCCGGCAGCCGTGACATGGGAACCCATGGCGGCCATGCGCACGCCGACATTGCCCACCGCCATGTTCACGTCGGCGGTGCTGCGCAGCCCGCCCGGCGCATAGCCGGAGAGCCAGAACTCGCCGAAATTGCGCGCCTGCGGCAGCCTTGTGGTCTGGTTGATGACGCCGCCGGTAGAGCCGCGGCCGAAGGCGACGGAGGCCGGACCCTTCAGCACCTCGATGCTTTCCAGGAAGAAGCTGTCGCGGGTGTACTGGCCGAGGTCGCGGAAGCCATCAATGAAGAAGTCGCCACGGGCGGAGAAGCCGCGCAGCGTCAGGTTGTCGCCGGAGAAGCCGCCTTCGCCGGCAGCGAGCGAGATGCCCGTGACGTTGCGCAGCGCTTCCCGCACCGAACCGGCAGCGCGTTCCTGCATCACCTCGCGCGGCACCACCGTCACCGACTGCGGCGTCTCGGCGATGGTGGTGGGCATGCGGGGCGCCTGCTGCGCGTCCCGCCGGTAGGGAGAGGGTGCCTCCGTCGCCACATTCATTTCCGGCAGGGCCAGGGCGGCATCGGGCGCGGTCTGCGCCGCGGCGGGAAGGGCGGCGAGCAGGCCGAGCCCGGCCAGGCCGAGGGTTGGCTGCAACAGGCGGGGCGGAGGAGGCAGGGGCATGGCTGGACAGGTCCCGGATCGTGGTTGCCTGCCGGTTACACTAGATGCGAATGATTCGCAATATCATTCTCAACCGGAGAGGCGAGCCGAGGAATGCCGGCTTTACCGGCGCCGCCCCAAGCCGGGCCGCAGCATTTCCTGGCGCCGGATGTTCCCTGCGACCCCGGTGGAGATGGCCGGGTGACCCTTGGTCAAGCCCGAGGGCAGGTGCCCGGCCATGACGGAGGGGGAAGGCTCAGCCGGGAGAGGCGCGAACGGGAGTACCCAGCCCGCGCATGACCAAGGACGGCAACCTCGGCGGAAACCTGGAAGGTCGGGGCGGGGAAGGCCGGGACTGGCCTTCGCCTTCCGAGGGCTCGGGCCGTCAGGCACCAGGGCCGGCCCGGCAGCCTGCGGCCTATTGCCGCACCCGCCATTCCTCGACCCAGAGCGTGCTCGGGTTCAGGTGGCCGGTCGGGCGCACGCCGTCCAGCCAGGCGGGCCAGACATGGGCATCGGTGCGGAACCACAGCGGCAGCTCGGGCAGCTCCTCGGCATAGATGGCCTGCAGCCGGTGCCACAGGGCGCGGCGCTTCCCGCGGTCCAGCTCCTGCGGCAGGGCCTCGATCAGCGCATCCATCTCCGCATTGCGCCAGCCGGGGTAGTTCTGCCCGGCCCAATTGCGCTCGGCGCGGGGGATCTCATCCGAATGCAGCGTGCTGCGCGGCACATTCTCTGGCGAGCTGATCCAGGCGAACAAGGCAAGGCCGGTGAAGCGTCGGCGTGACAGCGTCTCGCCGAACAGCACGCGCGGCGTCTCGTTCCTGATGCGTGTCTCGATGCCGGCCTGGCGCCACTGCGCCTGCAAGACCTGCTGCACCTGTTCGCGCGGGCGGTTGCCGGCGGTGGTCTGGAATTCGAAGGAAAGCCGTTCGCCGGCGGCGTTGCGACGGATGCCGTCCGGTCCGCGGCGCCAGCCGGCCTCGTCCAGCAGGGCGGCGGCGGCGGCGGGGTCGAAGCGGTATTGCCGCACAGTGTCGTCATGCATGCCGTCCAGCGGATTGACGCCGGTATGGGCGAGCGCCTGCTTGCCCTCGAACAGCCGGGCGACGATCTGGGCGCGGTCGGCCGCCAGCAGCAGGGCCTGGCGCACCCGGCGGTCCGCCAGCGCCGGGTTGTCCAGTTGCGGCGCCAGATGTTCGTAAACCAGGCCGGGCCGGTAGGCGAAGCGGAAGCGCGCGCCGGCCCGGCGTTCCAGCGCCGCGGCCTGTTCCACCGGCAGGCCGATCTCGCCGGCGATCATCTCCACCTGGCCGGCCAGCAATTGCGCCTCCAGCGCCGTGGTGTTCTCCACCGCGCGGATCCGGATGCGGGGGAAGGCGGGCGCCGGGCCAGCCCAGGCGGGGTTGCGTTCCAGCGTGACCGTGCTGCCCGGCTGCACCGCGCTGACGCGGTAGGGGCCGTTCCACAGCGCCGGGTTGGTCGTCTCGGTATCGTAGGCGGTGCGGCTGCGGTAGCCGCGCGGGCCGGCCTGCCAGCGGCCGCGCTCGACATGCGCCGGCAGGGGCTGGAAATCGCCCATCGAGGCGTAGTCGAAGGTCACCTTGTCCAGCCGCAGGGTGATGCTGCGGGCATCCTCGATGATCAGCTCATAGGCGGAGCGGTAGAACTCCGCCGGGCCGATGCCCGTCTCCTCAGCGCGGCCGGCTTCCCAGGCGAAGCGGAGATCCTCGGCCGAAACCGGGGTGCCGTCGCCCCAGCGCGCATCGGCGCGCAGCCGGTAGGTGACGCGGATGCCAGGCCGGCCATCCGGCGTCGTCTCCCGCACCGCGCCGCCATTCTCCAGGCTGGGCAGGGTATCGCAGAGCATGCAGGCCAGTTGCCAGTCGGCGTCGTAGGCCGTCAGCGGGCGGCGGGCGAAGCCCAGCACATAGGACTTCGCCGCCATGTTCTCGATATTGGGGTGGAAGGTGGCGGGGAATTGGCTGATGCCGATGGTGAGCGATTCCCGCTGCACCGGCTGGGCCGAAGTGACCAGCGGCAAGGCCAGCAGCCC
This sequence comes from Pseudomonadota bacterium, assembly GCA_023390705.1. GTDB lineage: Bacteria > Pseudomonadota > Alphaproteobacteria > Acetobacterales > Acetobacteraceae > JAEWCI01. The sequence continues at coordinate 961 of JAEWCI010000344.1, read as the reverse complement.
GGCACCGAGCAAAGCCCGGCAGGCCATGGCCATGGCCCGGCGCGCCACCTCCGGCTACTCCGCCGCCTTGGCGACCGCCGCGCGGGCTTCCTCAAGCGATCCGGGGCCGCCATGCGCCTTGGACCAGGCAACGGGATCGCCGAGGAATTTCCGTACCTCGGCCAGCGCCGAGTCGGGGAAGTAGGGGCGTTCGCGGCAGACCTCCAGCACGTCCCACCAGGTGCAGAGATGGTGCAGGGAAAGCCCCATGCCCTTCATCTGCTCGAAGCTGCCGGGGAAGACGCCGTAGTAGAAGACGACGAAGGTGTGGTCGCAGATCGCCCCGGCGTCACGCAGCGCCTGGGCGAAGCGGATCTTGCTGCCGCCATCGGTGGTCAGGTCCTCGACCAGCAGGGTGTTCTTGCCTTCCGGCACATCGCCTTCGATCTGCGCGCCGCGGCCGAAGCCTTTGGGCTTCTTGCGGACATAGGCCATCGGCGTCGCCATGCGGTCGGCGATCCAGGCGGCGAAGGGGATGCCGGCGGTCTCGCCGCCCGCCACCACGTCTATCGTCTCATAGCCGACATGCCGGCCGATCTTCTCCACGCCCAGGTCGCAGATGCGGTTGCGGGCGCGGGGGAAGTAGATGATCTTGCGGCAATCGATATAGACCGGCGACTTCCAGCCGCTGGTGAAGGTGTAGGGTTCCTCCGGCCGGAAGTTGACCGCCTTGATCTCCAGCAGGATGCGGGCGGTGGTCAGCGCGGCGTCGCGGTCCCAGTCGGAGGCGTGTTGGGCAGCCATGGCGGGTTCCTCTTGGCAGGCCCCTTCTCGTAACCGCCGGCCGGTGGCGCGTCCATGACCCCGGACATCTGGGTGCTGGCCGACCCGCGGGCGGGGACGGCGGCGCAGGCGCTGGGCATCGCCGAAAGACTGGGCGCGCCCTTCCATGCGGTCCCGCTGGCCTGGGGAGGGCTGGCGC
>JAEWCI010000157.1 GCA_023390705.1 Pseudomonadota bacterium | reverse complement strand
AACCATGAGGCCTCGATCCGCCACGGGCTGGCGCTGGGGCTGGACGCGCTGACCACGGACGACCCGCCTCTGGCCTTGCGCCTGCGGGGTTGAAGGCGCCACCCTGGTACCGGGACTCGGCGGTGGCCGGGCCAGGGATTACGGTTCACCCGAATGGGTGGCCGAACAGGCAGGCACCGGCCGGAAGATGCCGGGGAGGAGGCGCAGGGGTGGCGAAGGAGGAGGTGATCCTCGAAGCCCGGGACGTATCGCTGCGCTTCGGCGGCGTGCGGGCGCTGACCGATGTCTCCTTCCAGGTGCGGCGTGGGGAGGTCTTCTCCATCATCGGGCCGAACGGCGCCGGCAAGACCTCCATGGTCAACTGCATATCGGGCCGCTACCGCCCGACCGAAGGGCGCATCCATTTCCAGGGCCAGGACATCACCCGGCTACGGCCGAACCGCCGCGCCGCCATCGGCATCGGCCGCACCTTCCAGAACCTGGCACTGTTCGGCCACATGACGGTGCTGGATAACATCATGGTCGGCCGCCACCACCTGCTGCGGAAGGGCTTCCTGCCCGGCATGCTCTACTGGTGGGGCGGCGCGCAGCGGGAGGAGCTGGAACACCGCCGCGAGGTCGAGGAGATCATCGACTTCCTGGAAATCCAGCATGTCCGCAAATCCATCGCCGGCACGCTGCCCTACGGGCTGCGCAAGCGGGTGGAGCTGGCCCGCGCCGTGGCGCTGCGGCCGAAACTGATCCTGCTGGACGAGCCGATGGCGGGCATGAACCTGGAAGAGAAGGAGGACATGGCCCGTTACATCCTCGACCTCAACGAGGAATGGGGCATGACCGTGCTGATGATCGAGCACGACATGGGCGTGGTGATGGACATCTCCCACCGCGTCATGGTGCTGGATTTCGGCCGCAAAATTGCCGAGGGCACGCCGGAGGCGGTGCTGGCGGACGAGCATGTGAAGCGCGCCTATCTCGGCGAGGCCGATGAGGTGGTGCGCGAGCCGGACGAGGCAAGGGAGGCCGTCGGCCAATGAGCCGGTCCGATGATGAGGACGCCGCAGGGCTGGCGCAGGCCGCCGGAACGGCGCCGGACACCTTGCCGAAGCTGTTGCGCGCCAATGCCGCCGCGCATGGCGGCGAAGTGGCGCTGCGCGAGAAGGAATTCGGCATCTGGCGCAGCATCACCTGGGCGGAATACGAGGCGCGGGCGCGCGCCATCGCGCTCGGCCTGCGCGGCCTTGGCCTCGGCGCCGGGGATGTGGTGGGGCTGATCGGCGACAACCGGCCGGACTGGGTGATGGGCGAGATCGCGGCGCATGCGCTGGGCGCCCGCAGCCTTGGCATCTACCGCGACGCGCTGGACGACGAGGTGGCCTACCTGCTTGCCTTTGCCGGCGCCAAGGTGGTGATCGCCGAGGATGAGGAGCAGGTGGACAAGCTGCTCAACATCGGGGAACAGGTGCCCGGGCTGCGCCACATCATCTATTGCGACCCGCGCGGCATGCGCAAGCATGAGGACCCGCGCCTGCTGTCGCTGGCCGAGGTGATCCGCCGCGGCGAGGCGGCGCATGCCGCCGAGCCCGGTGCCTGGGAGGCGCTGGTGGCGGCGACGCGGGGCGGGGAGGTGGCGATCCTCTGCACCACTTCCGGCACCACGGCGCGGCCGAAGCTGGCCATGCTCACCGCCCGCGCGCTGATCCGCCATTGCGAGAGCTACCTGAAGGCCGACCCCAAGGGGCCGGAGGACGAATATGTCTCCGTCCTGCCGCTGCCCTGGATCATGGAGCAGATCTACGCCCTGGGCTGGGGCCTCATCACCCGGATGAAGGTGAACTTCGTCGAGGAGCCGGAGACGATGATGGCCGATTTCCGGGAGATCGGCCCCAGCTTCGTGCTGTTTGCCCCGCGGGTGTGGGAGGCGATCGCCGCCGAGGTGCGCGCCCGGGTGATGGACGCCACGCCGCTGAAGCAGCGGCTGTTCGCGCAGGGCATGCGGCTCGGCCTGGCGGCGCTGGAGCGGGGCGGGCGCTCCGCCCTGGCGGATGCGCTGCTGTTCCGCGCGCTGCGCGACCGGCTGGGCTTTTCCAACCTGCGCTCGGCCGCCACCGGCGGGGCGGCGCTGGGGCCGGACACCTTCCGCTTCTTCCTGGCGATGGGCGTGCCGCTGCGCCAGCTCTACGGCCAGACAGAATTGCTCGGCGCCTATACGGTGCACCGTCCGGGGGAGGTGGATTTCGACACGGTTGGCACCGCCTTCGACGAGGGTATCGAGATCCGCATAGACCAGCCGGACCAGAACGGGGTGGGCGAAATCGTCACCCGCCACCCGCATATGTTCAGCGGCTATTTCGGCATGACGGAGAACCCGGACCTGCGCGACGGCTGGCTGTACACCGGAGATGCCGGCTATTTCGGCAAGGACGGGCAGCTTGTGGTGAGAGACCGCATCAAGGCCATTGCCACTACCAGCCGCGGCGCCCGCTTCAGCCCGCAATCCATCGAGAACAAGCTGAA
>JAEWCI010000153.1 GCA_023390705.1 Pseudomonadota bacterium | reverse complement strand
CATTGGATGTGGCATTGGGGGAGGGGACGGACCGGGAGGCGGTGCGGGGAAGGATCAGGGAGGTGCTGGCGGTGTAGCAGCGGGAACGGCGCGCCGCCGCCGCCAGGGGTGCCGCCGCCCCGCGAATGCCCGTTCCGCCGGGGCCGGCCACGGTCTAGCCTGAAGGCTGCTAGCCTGAAGGCAGAGGGAAGGAGCAGCATCATGGCGACAACGGTGAAGGACATGCTGGCGGCGGCCAATGCGGCGGTGCCGCGCATCGGCGCCGCGGAGGCGAAGGCGCTGGCCGAGGGCCGCCGCGCCCTGCTGGTGGATGTGCGCGACGCCGCCGAGGTGCAGGCTTCAGGCAACGCGAAGGGGGCGCTGCATGTCTCGCGCGGGCTGCTGGAATTCCGCGCCGACCCGGAATCGCCGATGCATGACGCGGCCTTCGACCGGGGCAGGACCATCATCGTCTATTGCGCCTCGGGCGGCCGCTCGGCGCTGGCCGGCAAGACGCTGAAGGACATGGGCTATGCCGATGTCCGCAACCTCGGCGGCTTCCGCGACTGGGTGGAGGCCGGCGGCGAGGTGGAGGGCGGCTGACCAGCGGGCCGGTGGCAGGCGCGCCGGCCGCACCGCCCGCGTCATGATGGCCGGGGTGGGCCGAAGGCGGGCATCCGGCTTCGTCCCCCTTGCCCCCCGGCCCCCCGCAAGGCCACATCTTCCTCCCGCAGTGGCGAAGGGGCGTCCCATGAACATCCTCACCGGCACCTCGGCCCAGGCCCCGGCCCAGGCTGAACTCGACCCCGCCCGGCTGCGCCTGCTGCATGCGCTGGAGCGCAAGCTGCTCTGGCTCTCCTCCTGGATGATCCACCACGCCAACCATATCCGCCCGAACCGGGATGGGCTGAAGGTCGGCGGCCACCAGGCAAGCTGCGCCTCCTGCATCTCCATCCTGACGGCGCTCTATTTCGACGCGCTGCGGCCGCAGGACCGGGTGGCGGTGAAGCCCCATGCCGGGCCGGTCTTCCACGCCATCAACTACCTGCTGGGCCGGCAGAGCCGCGAGAAGCTGGCCACGCTGCGCCAATTCCACGGCATCCAGCCCTATCCCAGCCGGGTGAAGGACGGGGCGGAGGTGGATTTCTCCACCGGCTCGGTCGGCCTCGGCGTAGCCCTCGCCACCTTCGGCAGCCTGGTGCAGGACTATGTCCGGCTGCACGGCCTGGCGCGCGCCGATATCCCCGCCGGCCGCCATGTCGCCATCGTCGGCGATGCCGAGCTGGACGAGGGCAATATCTACGAAGCCCTGCTGGAAGGCTGGAAGCACGACATCCGCAATGTCTGGTGGGTGGTGGACTACAATCGCCAGAGCCTGGACAGCGTCGTGCCGGACCGCCTCTTCGGCCGGATCGAAGGGCTGTTCCGCGACATGGGCTGGAACGTCGTCACCCTCAAATACGGCCATATGCTGGAAGCCGCCTTCCAGCGGCCGGATGGCGAGGCGCTGCGCCGCTGGATCGACGACTGCCCCAACAGCCTCTACTCCGCGCTCACCTTCCAGGGCGGCGCCGCCTGGCGCAACGCGCTGCTGACGGATCTCGGCCGGATGGAAGGCGTGCGCGCCATCATCGACCCGCTTTCCGACGAGGAATTGGCGGCGCTGATGACCAATCTCGGCGGCCATGACGTGGCGACGCTGACGGAAGCCTTCCGCGCCCAGGACGCCGCCGGCGACCAGCCCACCTGCTTCATCGCCTACACCATCAAGGGCATGGGCCTGCCCTTCGCCGGCCACAAGGACAACCACGCCGGGCTGATGACCAGGGAGCAGATGGAAGGCTTCAAGCGCGGGCTCGGCATCCGCGAAGGCCATGAATGGGACCCCTTCGAGGGGCTGGAGGTGCCCGAGGCCGAGTTGCGCGCCTTCATCGAAAGCGTGCCCTTCGCCCAACCCCTGGCGCCGGAAGGCCGCGACCTGCGCGCCGAGCCGGTGCCGCTGCCCGCCGCGCTGCCGTTGCCCAAGGTGCCGGAAGGCCGCAAGCTCTCCACCCAGGCCGCCTTCGGCGAGATCCTGGCGGAGATCGGCCGCGGCCAGGGCGAGTCGCGGGTGCTGGCCCAGCGCATCGTCACCACCAGCCCGGATGTGGCGGTCTCCACCAGCCTCGGCCCCTGGGTGAACCGCCGCGGCGTCTTCGACCGCCACCTGAAGAACGATGTCTTCCGCGACGCCAAGCTGGCCAGCGCGCAGCGCTGGGGCATGTCGCCGGACGGCCAGCATATCGAACTCGGCATTGCCGAGCAGAACCTGTTCCTGGTGCTGTCCGGCCTTGGCCGGGCGCATTCGCTGTACGGCGCGCGGCTGCTGCCGGTGGGCACGGTGTACGATCCCTTCGTGAACCGCGGCCTCGATGCGCTGATCTATGGCTGCTACCAGGACGCGCGCTTCCTGCTGGTCAGCACGCCTTCCGGCCTGACCCTGGCGCCGGAAGGCGGCCAGCACCAGTCCATCAACACCCCGCTGCTGGGCATGGCCCAGGACAGGCTGGCGAGCTTCGAGCCGGCCTTTGCCGACGAGCTTTCCGTGCTGATGCGCTGGGCCTTCGAGCATATGCAGACGCCGGATGGCAGCGCCGTCTGGCTGCGGCTTTCGACCCGCGGGCTGGAGCAGCCGCGCCGCCCGCTGGACCCGGAAGCGGTGGTGGCGGGCGGCTACTGGGTGACGCCGCCGGCGCCCGGCTCACGCCTCGCGCTTGCCTATCAGGGCCCGGTCGCGGCCGAGGCCATGGCCGCCTTCGCCCAGTTGCGGGAGGATGTGCCGGAAGCCGGGCTGCTCGCCATCACCAGCCCGGACCGGCTGCATACCGAATGGCTGGCATCCCGGCGCAAGGCGCGCGCCGGCTATGGCGCGCCTGCCTGGATCGAGGAATTGCTCGCCCCGCTGGCGCCCGATGCTGCCCTGGTGACGGTGCTGGACGGCCACCCGGCCGCCCATGCCTGGCTGGGCGCGGTGCGCGGCCAGCGCGTGGTGCCGCTGGGCGTGGACCATTTCGGCCAGGCCGGCGACATCCCCGACCTCTACCGGGAATACGGGCTGGACGAGGATGCCATCCTGGACGCCTGCGCGCAGGCGCTGCTCGGCTGACCTCCGCCCGCCGGCGGGGGCCTGCGCATCTTGGCGGCCACATTGCTCGAAGGAGCGGGCAGGGCGCGCTGATGGCTTCAGCCGGGGGGCACGCAGCCCTGCTGGCCGCCCTTCAGCCGGCCAGCACGCGGATATGGATACGATCCGCCCCGCCGCCGCGCGGGCGCGGCACCAGCGCGGCGATTTCTGCCGTCACCCGTGGCCGGCCCAGCGCCGTACCGCCCAGCACCCCATCCAGCACGGCGCTTTCCTCGGGCGGCAGTCGGCCCAGCCGGCCCCCCGCCGGGGACCATGCCTCGATGACCGGGCCCTTGCTGCTGCGGCGCAGCTCCACCCGGTCCCCGACGCGGATACGCGCGCCGTCCTGCGGCGGCTCCACGGCATCGGTGAGGTAGGTGAGCACTTCAGCCTGCTGCATGATGCGAATCGCCTCTCCTGCTGCGCGCCTTTTCGCAGCGGCGCGCCGACGCGATCCATCGCAGTCGTGTGACAGCAGTTGCCGCCCAGGGTGAGGAAGGAAGATGGCGGAAGGGTGAAGCGTGGCGCCTCATTGCCGCCAAACCCGCTGAATTCCTGGCCTGCCCGCCGGGCTGCCGGCCACGCCGGGGCGATGTCATGCCAGGGCTGCGCTTCCCGCATGACAGCGGCCGGGGGATCGCCCGCCCGCCGTTGGCAGCACGGCGGCGCGCGGTCAGGCCCCGCCGACCATCTCCCGCACCTGCTCCGCGATGGAGAGCGAGGCGGTGAGGCCCGGGCTCTCGATGCCGAAGAGGTGCAGCAGCCCCGGCACGCCATGCTCCTTGGGCCCGAGGATGCGGAAATCCTGCACGGCGACGGAAGGCGGCACGATCTTCGGCCGGATGCCGGCATAGCCGGGCGAGAGCGCGCCATCCGGCAGTTCCGGCCACCAGCGGCGGATGGAGGCGTAGAAGCTCTCGCCGCGCTTCGGGTCCACCTCGTAGTCGATGTGGTCTATCCACTCGACATCCGGGCCGAATTTCGCCTGGCCACCGAGGTCGAGCGTCAAATGCGTGCCCAGCCCGCCCGGCACCGGCACCGGGTAGATCAGCCGGGTGAAGGGGTTCTTCCCGCTCAGGGTGAAGTAGTTGCCCTTGGCGTAATAGGCTTTCGGCACATGCTCGGCCGGCATGCCTTCCAGGCTGGCGGCCAGTTGCGGCGCGAAGAGCCCGGCCGAGTTCACCAGCAGCCGGCAGCGCAGCCGCATCGGCTCCGCCCCGCCCACCCGAAGCTCGATCCCGTCATCGGTGATGCGCCCGCCCTCGACCGGGCTGTGGAAGACGAAGACGCCACCCGCCTGTTCCGCATCGCCCTGGAGGGAGAGCATGTAGGAATGGCTGTCCACGATGCCGGTGGAAGGCGAGACCAGCGCGGCGGTGCAGACCAGCGCCGGCTCCATCGCCCGCGCCTCCGCCGCCGTGATCATGCGCAGGTCATCCACCCCGTTGGCGGCGGCGCGGCCACGGATGGAGTCGAGCTGCCCGGCCTCCTTCTCGTTGGTGGCGACGATCAGCTTGCCGCAATTGCGGTAGGGGATGCCGCGTTCCCGCACATAGTCGTACAGCTTCCACTTCCCGGCGACGCAGTGCCGCGCCATCAGGCTGCCGGCGGGGTAGTAGATGCCGGCATGGATCACTTCCGAGTTGCGCGAGGAGGTGCCGGTGCCGATGCCCTCGGCCGCCTCCAGCACCAGCACTTCGCGTCCCGCCTGGGCGAGGGCGCGGGCCACGGCGAGCCCGACCACCCCGGCGCCGACGACGACGCAATCCACTTCTTCCATGCGCGGCTCAGCGCCCCTTGAACACCGGCTTGCGCTTCTCCTTGAAGGAGGCGACGCCCTCCTTCAAATCCTCGCTCGCCTTGCAGGCCGCGATCCGCTCCTGCAGTGCCACCAGGTCCAGCGCGCCGTTGGCAATCTCGTTCAGCGCGCGCTTCATGCCCTGGATGGCCAGCGGCGCCATGTCGCAGATGCGGTCGGCCAGCGCGTCCACCGCCTCGTCCAGCTTCTCCGGCGGCACCAGCTGGGTCAGGTAGCCGATGCGCAGCAGCTCCTCGGCGTTCAGCTCCTCGGCGGTCAGGAACAGCCGCTTGGCGGCGTTGAGGCCGAGGCGGGAGACGTAGCGGCGCAGCCCGCCCTCATAGTAGTGAACGCCCAGGCGGCCGGCCGGCATGAACATGCGCATGCCCTCGACGCCGATGCGGAAGTCGCAGGTCAGGGCAAGGTCGGTGGAGCCGCCATAGACGCCGGCCTGCAGCCGGCAGATGGTGGGCACCCGCAGCTTCTCCAGCGTATTGGTCATGTCGTCGAAGGAAAGCTGCGGCTCCGGCGCGGCGCCGCCGGCCAGGCGCTCCGCCATCTCGCCGAGATGCGCGCCGGCGGAGAAGGCGCGGCCGGTCGCGGCCAGCACCAGCACGCGGATTTCCGGGTTCGCCTCCACCTCCCGCAACAGGCGGACCATCTCCACGATGTCCTCGGGCTGCACCCGGTTCATCACCTTGGGGCGGTTCAGGGTGATGGTGGCGCGGGCGCCCCGGACCTCGAGGGTCGGCAGCCCGCCGGTATCGGTAGGGGCGGATTGGACGGCGGCGCTCATGGCGGGTTCCTCCGGTTGCGGCGCCTGTTGTGCCGGGCCGGGGCGGGCTCCGCAAGCCGCGGGCTGGCGCACCGGCCGCGCCGGGGGCAATCTTGCGTCACCGGACCCGAGGGAGAGAAACCATGGCCGACCTGCCGAAAAGCGTGGATATCCACGAGGAAGGACCCCGCGAGGGCTTCCAGATCGAACCCGGGCCGATCCCGACCGCCGACAAGATCGCGCTGATCGAGGCCCTGGCCGAAACCGGGCTGCGCCACATCCAGATCTGCTCCTTCGTGAACACCCGCCTGGTGCCGGGCTGGGCCGATGCGGAAGCGGTGGCCGGCGGCTTCCGGCCGAAGGAAGGCGTCCACTACACCGCCTTGTGGTTCAACGAGAACGGCCTGAACCGGGCGCTCGCCTTCGCCGACCGGCTGACGATGTATGGTTCCATCTCGCTCACGGCTTCCGAGGGCTTTACCCGCAAGAACCTCAACCGCAGCCATGCCGAGAACCTGGACGCCATGCGCAAGCAGACCCAGGCGCATCTCAAGGCCGGCATCCCCGTCACCCGCCTGGGCGTGATGGCGGCCTTCGGCTGCAACTACCAGGGAGACATCACCCCGGCGCAGATCGTTTCCACGGTGAAAGACGGCATGGCCATCGCCGAGGAAGCCGGCGTCACCATCACCGACATCTCCCTGGCCGACACCATGGGCTGGGCGACGCCCATCCGCATCGAGCGCGGCGTGGCGGCGGTGCGGGAATTGTGGCCGGACAAGCGCATCGGCCTGCACCTGCACGACACGCGCGGGTTGGCGGTGGCCAATGCCCATGCCGGGCTGAAGCTGGGCGTGACCAAGTTCGACAGCACCGTGGGCGGGTTGGGCGGCTGCCCCTTCGCCGGCCAGAAGGGCGCGGCGGGCAATATCTGCACCGAGGAACTGGCCCTGCTCTGCGAGGAAATGGGCATCGAGACCGGCATCGACCTGGATGCGCTGATCGAGGTGGGGCGCATGGCCGAACGCATCGTCGGCCACCAATTGCCGAGCGAGCTGATCCGCGCCGGCAGCCTCGACGCCTTCCGCCGCAAGGCCGCCTGAGCATGGCGGGAGGAGGGAATCCGCAGCCCCTGCGCGGGCTGAAGGTGCTGGAATTCAGCCACACCATCATGGGGCCCAGCGCCGGGGTGGTGCTGGCCGACCTCGGCGCCGAGGTGGTGAAGGTGGAGCCGGCCCCGGCCGGCGACCACACCCGCAAGCTGCCCGGCTTCGCCGCCGGCTTCTTCGCCGCCTTCAACCGCAACAAGCGCAGCCTGGCGCTGGACCTGAAGAGCGAGGAAGGCCGCGCCGTGGCGCACCGGCTGGCGGCGCAGGCCGATGTGGTGCTGGAGAATTACGGCCCCGGCACCATGGAACGCCTGGGCTGCGGCTGGGAACAGCTCCGCCCGCTCAACCCGCGGCTGATCTACCTGGCGCTGAAGGGCTACCTGGCCGGGCCGTATGAGCACCGGCCGGCGCTGGACGAGGTGGTGCAGTTCCAGGCCGGGCTTGCCTACATGACCGGCCCGCCCGGCCAGCCGCTGCGCGCCGGCGCATCCATCATCGACATCCTCGGGGCGGTCTTCGGCGTCATCGCCGTGCTTTCGGCGCTGCGGGAGCGCGATGCGACGGGGCAGGGGCAGCGCGTCTCCTCCTCGCTGTTCGAGAGCACGGTCTTCCTGATGGCCAGCCACATGGCCGGCTTCGCCGCCACCGGCGAGGCCGCGCCGCCCATGCCGGCGCGCCGTGGCGCCTGGGGCATCTACGACGTGTTCAACACGGCGGATGGCGGCCAGCTCTTCATCGGCGTGACCAGCGACCAGCAATGGGTGCGCTTCACCGCTGCCTTCGGGCTGGATGCGCTGGCGGCCGATCCGCGCCTGGCCACCAATGCCCAGCGCGCCAAGGAACGGAGCTGGCTGAAGGAGGAATTGCAGCAGGTGCTGGGCCGCCTGCCGAAGGATGAGGTGGCCAAGCGCGCCGAGGCCTGCGGCATTTCCTGGGCGCCGGTCGGCCAGCCCAGGGACCTGTTCGACGACCCGCATCTGCTCGCCGGCGGCGGGCTGCTGCAGACCGCCATCTCGGCCCTGGGCGGCGGCGCCGGGGGCATGTTCGGCCTGCCGGCCCTGCCGGTGGAATTCGGCCCGGACCGCACCCGGCCCGGCCTGACCCGCCAGCCCCCGCGCATGGGCGAGCACAGCGCCGAGGTGCTGGCCGAAGCGGGCTACGGCCCGGCGGAAATCGCCGCCCTGACGCAGCGCGGCGTCATCGTGCAGGCGGAGGCGGCGTAGCGGATGGGAAGGGGCGGGGGTGAGCGCCTCCGCCCGCGCATCCGCTTCAGTATTCCAGCTCGTAGGAAAGCCCCAGGCGGTCGCCGGCCGGGCCGGTCGCCGTCTGGCCTTCCAGCTTCAGGCGCGGGGTGATCTCCACCTCCACGCCCACGCCGGTCTGCCCGGTGGTGCCCTGCCGGACGCCCAGGAAGACCCCCGGCGCGACATAGCGCCCGGCTTCCACCTGCGCCCCGCGGCCGTCCCTGCCGCTGCTCACGCCCAGCCGGTCCAGCCCCAGCGCCCCGCGTATCCGCCCCAGCGCCGCCGTGCCGCCGGAAGCGCCGGTGAGCTGCGCCACCGCCTCGGCGATCTGGGCGATCTCGAAGGGTGAGAGATTGCTGGTCGGCCGGTCGAAGAGCAGCCGCGCCAGCACCTCGTCCTGCGGCAATTCGGGCGAGGAAGTGAAGCCGATCTGCGGCGAGGTCGGGCTGCCCTTCACCGTCACGGTGATGGTGGCATTGGCGGTGCGCGACTGCGCCGCCAGGTCGAGCGTCGGCATCAGCGTGCCGGCGGTGAAGCCGATGGTGCCGCGAGTGAAGGAA
>JAEWCI010000144.1 GCA_023390705.1 Pseudomonadota bacterium | reverse complement strand
GAATGGGAGTGAGGATGGGGATGGGGATGGAAGCCGAAGCCAGCGACGCTGCCGGTGAGAGGTGCATGCCAGGCATTGGTGTGGCTGGCGGCAGCGGCGGTACCGGGGTGCGGTAAATGGATTCCCGGAACCTGGCCGCCTTTCAGAATGGGCCCCGCGCTGGCGGAAACTGCATAGGCCAGCCCGAAGGCGGCTCCTAACAGATACGTTGAGAACGGTCGCATGGACACCACCATTGGGATACGGCACTAATAACGTGGGTTGAATATTACGGTTTACTTCAATAACCGGTGAAAACGACCAGCATGGCCGGGTGTCCGCCGGCTATGGGCCAGCATGGCCGTGCGACCGGGATAAGGGGTCTCGAAGGGGGCAGCCCCCAAGATGCTGCGGGCCACCTGGCAGAGGGGCCGCGTCCAGGCCACAGGGAACGCCATTGCCCATGCCGGGAAGAGCCGGCGCCGCATCGTCTCCGCCCGGAACGGCGGGCGCTGCCTTCGCCGATGCCGGCGCACCCGCTACATGCCCCTGGAGACCATCCCTCCACTGGGCGATACTGCCTCGTCAGCCTGCCCGCCATGGCGCCTCGGCCCGGTGGCCCCGCCCGCCAGGGACACCGCCCCTGCTCCACGTGGCGGGACACGGCCGAAAAACCCCGCAAGGTCAACGACCTGCGGGGTTTTCGGTGGCAATCGAAGGATTATGTATGGTGCGGTCGAGAAGATTCGAACTTCCACGGGGTTTCCCCCACCAGCACCTCAAGCTGGCGCGTCTACCATTCCGCCACGACCGCAAATCCGGCAGCGCGGCGGCCTATAGCCGATGACGACGGCGGCAGCAACGGAGGCAGCGCCCCTTCCGCCGGAATGGCGCATCAGCGCGGGCCTGACCCCCTACCCCGAGGCGCTGGCCACCCAGGAAGCCCGGGTTGCCGCCATCCGCGAGGGCCGCGCGGGCGAGCTGGTCTGGCTGCTGGAGCATCCGCCGACCTATACCGCCGGCACCTCCGCCACGCCGGAAGGGCTGGTGGATGCGCGTTTCCCGGTGTTCCGCGCCGGCCGCGGCGGGCAATGGACCTATCACGGGCCGGGCCAGGTCATCGGCTATGTGCTGCTGGACCTGATGCGCCGGCACGGCCGGGTGCCACCGCGCGACATCCGGGCCTATGTCGGGGCGCTGGAGGAATGGCTGATCCGGGCGCTCGACCATTTCAACGTCAAGGGCGAACGGCGGGAAGGCCGGGTCGGCATCTGGGTGGTGGACCGCGCCCGCGGCACCGAGGACAAGATCGCCGCGCTGGGCGTGCGGGTGACCCGCTGGGTGAGCTGGCACGGCGTGGCGCTGAACGTGGAGCCGGACCTCGGCCATTTCGGTGGCATCATCCCCTGCGGAATCAGCCAGTACGGGGTGACCAGCCTGCACCGGCTGGGCATTCCCGCGACCATGGAGGAAGCGCAGGCAGCGCTGCGCGGTGCCTGGACGGAAGTGTTCGGCTGACCGGCCAAGCCTGCCGGGCAGCGTGCGGCAGCCTGACCTGCCGCAATCCGCGGCCCTCCGGCCCAGGCTATCATTGCCTTGCCAGCTTCAGGGGTTAGGACACGGCATGAACGGCATCGTCCTGGTTCTCAACGCCGGCTCCTCCTCGCTGAAATTCGCCGTCTTCGCGGCCGGCGCGGCAGGGCCGGAGCCGCTTTTCCGTGGCCAGGTGGAAGGCATCGGCGCAGTGCCGCGCTTCATCGGCAAGGCCGCCGCCGGCACGGTGCTGGCCGAGCGGCGCTGGGACGCCGCCAGCGCGCCGGCCAATCACGCCGCCGCGCTCGGCGTCATCATCGAATGGCTGGAAGGCGTGCTGGAGGGCCGGCCGGTCCAGGCCATCGGCCACCGCGTGGTGCATGGCGGTCCGGGCTTCGCCGCGCCGGTGCGGATCACCCCCGGCCTGGTGGCGGCGCTGCGGAGCCTGGAGCCGCTGGCGCCGCTGCACCAGCCGCACAACCTCACCGGCATCACCGCGGCGACCGCGAATTTCCCGGGCGTGCCGCAGGTCGCCTGCTTCGACACCGCCTTCCACCGCAGCCAATCCTGGGAAGCCGAAGCCTTCGCCCTGCCACCGCGCTTCCATGAGCAGGGCATCCGCCGCTACGGCTTCCACGGCCTTTCCTATGAATACATCGCCAAGCGCATCGCCGCCGAGGACGCGGCGCTCGGCGCCGGCCAGCTGGTGGTGGCGCATCTCGGCAACGGCGCCTCGCTCTGCGCCATTGCCGGGGGGAAGAGCCGTGCGACCACCATGGGCTTCACCGCGCTGGACGGCGTGCCGATGGGCACGCGCTGCGGCCAGCTCGACCCCGGCGTGGTGCTGCACATGCTGGACACGCTGGGCATGACCGCCGCCGAGGTCAGCCGCCTGCTCTACCATGAAAGCGGGCTGAAGGGGCTTTCCGGCGTTTCCCAGGATGTGCGGGAGATCAGGAAGGCGGGCGGCGAGGCGGCGGAACGCGCGCTCTCCCATTTCGCCTTCCGCGTGCGGCGGGAGATCGGCGCCCTGGCCGCCTCGGTCGGCGGCCTGGATGCGCTCGTCTTCACCGCCGGCATCGGCGAGAACGACCATGACCTGCGCGCCCGCATCTGCGAAGGGCTCGGCTTCCTCGGCATCGCCCTGGATGCCGCGCGCAACCGGGCGAACGCCCCGGAGATCTCGTCGCCGGACGCGCCGGTGAAGGTGCTGGTCCGCCACACCGACGAGGAGCGCATGATCGCCGAGCACACCCTTGCGGTGGTCGGCCCCGGTTATACCGCCGAGCCGAAGTCCTGACCTGCGGCC
>JAEWCI010000074.1 GCA_023390705.1 Pseudomonadota bacterium | reverse complement strand
TGGCGACGGTCACGCCGTCCTTGGTGATCCGCGGCGCGCCGAAGCTCTTGTCGATGACCACGTTGCGGCCCTTCGGCCCCAGGGTCACCTTCACCGCATCGGCCAGGATGTCCACGCCGCGCAGCATCCGCTCGCGCGCGCTGGCACCGAACTTGACGTCCTTCGCTGCCATAGCTCCCTCCCATCTGCACCGCTCTGCGCTGACCGGGGGATTTTGCCTGTTGGCGCAGTCGGTTCGCAAATCGAATTGTGAGTGTGCCGACGAGGATCAATCCCCCGTGGCAGCAGCAGCGGCGCTCCCGTTCAGCCCCAGACCCGCTTCTCAACCACAACTTCAATATTTCCGCCTTGAAGCAGCCCGAAGCACATATCCTGTCCCGCAAGTCCCGCCGCCGGTGCAACGGTGTTCCGTCGCATCCGTTAGGGATGCCTGCTCGCCCCGGCAGCCATCCACGCGGTGCGCCACAATTCATCCGATCCGTCTCAAGGAGGGTTACCCATGGGGCTACCGTCGCCCGCTGATCCCGACCGTCCAACCTTTCAGGGCAGCCTGGAACTGGTGCTCCTCCTACGCACCCATGACGTCGGAGGCTTCGAGGTCCGCCGGGGCTGCCAGCGGGGAAACGGTAGATGGCCGGGCGTCGCATTGCGCATTCCGAACGGACCGGCCAGGCACTGCGGGCGGGAGCCCGGCGGGTAAGTGAAGGTTCGCCGGCCAGCCAGGAACCGACCCGTCATAGACGGGCATCACAAAGGAGCATGATGGCATGAGTCAAGATTCGATGATGGTCCTTGGCATCTCGGGCAGCCTGCGCCGGGCCTCCTTCAACAGCGCAGCGTTGCGGGCAGCCCAGGAACTCGCACCCGAGGGGATGACGATCGAGACTTTTGATGACCTGGCGGCGATCCCGCCCTACAACGAGGACATCAAGCAACAGGGCTTCCCGCAGCCGGTCGAGCACCTCCGCGCCCGGATCAAGGCGGCCGACGCGCTGCTGATCGTCACGCCGGAATACAACTACTCCGTCCCCGGGCTGCTGAAGAACGCAATAGATTGGGCTTCACGTCCGCCCGAGCAGCCTTTCGACGGCAAGCCCATCGCCATCATGGGCGCAAGCCCCGGCGCGCTCGGGACCGCACGCGCGCAATACCATCTGCGGCAGATCTTCGTCTTCCTCAATGGCCTGGTTCTCAACCGGCCCGAGGTGATGATCGCGCAGGCGAATACGCGCTTCGATGCGAACGGGCGCCTGACCGATGAGAAGACGCGGGAGTTCGTCCGCACCCAACTGGTCGCGCTCCGGGACTGGACGCGAAGGCTCCGGCGCTGACGGGAAACCCTCCGTCTCCAGCCACCGGGTTTCAACCCCATCGGTACCCGACCATCTTGCTCAACTCCCGCACCCAGAGCACGGAACTGGCCACCATGGCGCAGATGAGCCAGTCGCCCGCGCCCAGGCTCACGGTCGAGAATGCCTGCTGGAGGAACGGGACATAGATCACTGAGGCATGCAGCAGGAGCGACACCCCGATCGCCATCCACAGCCAGTGATTGCTGAAGACCCCGACGAAAGCACTCCGCTCGTCCGAGCGCGCATTGAAGACGTTGACCAGCTGGAACAGCGTCAAGGTCGTGAAGGCCATCGTCTGTGCATGGCGCAGGTCGCCCGAGCCCTCGATCAGGCCGCCGGGCAGCGAGGCGTCGAGGACGAGCAGTGTCCCCGCCGCCATGACGGCCCCGACGAGGAGTATGCCTGCCCACATGCGGGGCGTGATCACCCCCTCGCCACGGGGCCGCGGCGGCCTTGCCATCGTCCCCGCATCGGCCGGGTCCAGGCCCAGCGCGAGGGCGGGCGCACCATCGGTCACCAGGTTGATCCACAGGATCTGCGTGGCGAGCAACGGCAGCGCCAGGCTCCCGCTGGAATGCGCCGTCAGGCCGATGGCGCCCGCCAGCAGCACGCCGAAGAACATGGTCATCACCTCGCCGATGTTCGACGAGAGCAGGTAGCGCAGGAACTTCCTGATGTTCGAGAAGATTGCCCGCCCTTCCTCGACAGCCGCGACGATGGTGGCGAAGTTGTCGTCGGCGAGCACCATGTCCGCCGCTTCCTTGGAGACATCCGTCCCGGTGATGCCCATGGCCACACCGATATCGGCTGTCTTCAGGGCCGGCGCGTCATTCACGCCGTCGCCGGTCATCGCCACCGTCGCGCCGCCACGCTGCAGCGCCTTCACGATCCGCAGCTTGTGCTCGGGATTGACACGCGCATAGACCGAGACCTCCCGAACGGTGCGGTCGAGCGCCTCATCCGGCATCTGCGCGATCGCGGCGCCCGTGACGGCCTGCCCATCAGTGGCGATGCGGAGTTCGGCCGCGATTGCCGCCGCGGTCCTCGGGGGGTCGCCCGTTATCATTATGGGGCGGATGCCGGCGCCCTGCGCCCGGGCCACTGCCTCCTTCGCCTCCTCGCGCGGGGGGTCGATCATGCCGATCAGCCCGAGGAAGACCAGGTTGCGCTCGACCTTCTCGTCGAAGCCCCCCTGCTCGGATTTCGGGAGGGAGCGGAAGGCGACGCCGAGCGTCCGCAACGCCTCTCCGGCCAATGCCTCGTTGCCTGCCAGGATCTCCGCGCGCCGCTCCGGCGTCAGGGCGCGCGCCTCCTCCCCCACCAGTTCATGCGAGCAGCGCCCGAGAAGCACGTCCGGGGCACCCTTGGTGAAGGCGAGCAGACGCTCCTCCTTCTCGGCATCGCTGTGCACCGTGCTCATCAACTTGCGTTCGGAGGAGAAGGGCACCTCCGCGATCCGGGTGAACCGCGTGGCGAGGGCTTCCGCCTCCAGCCCCGCCTTGCGTGCCGCGACGATCAGCGCTCCCTCGGTCGGGTCGCCCTGCACCGTCCAGCGTCCCCCACTCTCCTGCAACACGGCGTTGTTGGCCCGATCCGCGGCGGCCAGCGCGCGCACGAACTCGGCCCGGAGGGCACCGCCGATCTCGCCGCCCCCCTCCCGCTCCGCCTTGCCTTCGGGGGCGTAGCCCGTGCCGCCCAGGCTCACGCTCCCGCTCGCGGTGACGACACGCCGCACCGTCATCTCGTTCCGCGTCAGCGTCCCCGTCTTGTCGGAGGCGATGACATCCGCCGAGCCAAGCGTCTCGACGGCCGCGAGATGGCGGACGATGGCATGCCGCTTCGCCATGCGCTGCACGCCCATGGAAAGCACGGCCGTCACCACCGCCGGCAGCCCTTCCGGCACCGCCGCGACGGCAAGCGCCACACCCAGGATGAGCACATCGAAGATCGCCCGGGCGCCGTGCACCTCCTCCGCCAGGAGGATCGTCGCCACCATGACGATGGCGATGCCGACGACGATCCTGCCCAGCAGCCGGCCGACGCGGTCGAGTTCCTTCTGCAGCGGCGTCTTCTCCTCCGGCGCCGCCCTCAGCAGGCCGGCAATGCGGCCCATCTCGGTCTGCATGCCGGTAGCCGTCACCACGGCGGCCCCGTGCCCATAGGTCGCCGCCGTGCCGCTGAAGACCATGCAATTGCGGTCGCCCAGCCCGACTTCCTCCACGACCGCGGCGATGTCCTTCGGCACCGGAAGGCTCTCGCCCGTCAGCGCTGCCTCTGCCGTCTGCAGCGCGATGGACCGGATCAGCCGCGCATCGGCGGGAATGGTGTCCCCCTCCTCGATGAGGATGATGTCGCCGGGCACGACCTCGGCCGCGGAGATACTCTGCCGCGTGCCGTCGCGGATGACGCTGGCCTGCGCGGCCGACATCTGGCGGAGCGCCGCGACCGCCTGCTCGGCCCGTGACTGCTGGACATAGCCCATCAGCGCGTTGAGCAGCACGACGGCGAGGATGGCCAGGGCTTCGTAGGGTAATGCGGTCTCACGCTCGAGCAGCCACAGCCCGGCAGAGATCAGCGCCGCAATGAGCAGCAGGATGACCAGGATGTCCTGGAACTGCGTAAGGAACCTCCGCCAGCCAGGGATGGGCTCCGCTGCGATGAGTTCGTTCCTGCCATGCCTCGCAAGACGCGCCCGTGCTTCCGCTTGGCTCAGTCCCTGGCGCTTGTCGGTGCCGAGTGCAGCCAGGACCTCGTCGGGCGACAGCCGGTAGGCTGATATCCGGTCCTGCGGGATCGCATCGCTGGTCATCAGGGATGTCTGCCTTGCTTCTCGCTCAACCTAGGCCCTTAGCGCCCGCCTCGCATCCGGTGCGGGGCTCTCCTCCGTGGGGCCGCCGTTCGGCCGCAATGGAGCAGCGCCGCCCTCGTGAGGCCAGGGATGCAATGGCCGTCTCCGCAGATCAGGCAGCCGGGTCCGGGGCGAACCATCCCTGGCATCCTTCGCTCCTGTCAGGCCGTCAGCCTGGTTCGCGGCACCCGCCGGCGATGCGGCACAGCCGCATTGACGGAAGGCATGCAGAAGATGGCCATGCGCCGCGCGATGCGATGGCAGCATCGGCGGGCTGCCGTTGCGGCTTGCGGCGGGGCCGCGGTTCCAGGTCACGGTTCTCGCTGGCAGCCAGGAAACTCGGCCATTTTGTCCTGCCCATGCGGCCCACTGATCCCGGCCAGGGTGCAGGGCAATGAACCGCCAGCGCCCCAACAGGTACCCCGCTAATCACGTTCCAGTGGTAGAGCCATTCTGCCAACGAATACAGTAGCCAGAAGCAAGCTGCTTCATACACAGTCGAGCAAAATTCCGGTGAACCGAGGAAATGTTCCAGTGACTTGCTCGGCAATCTGGTCGAAGGCGCATGCGTTTCTGGTTGGATAACCTGCCTGTCAGGCGAAAGCGTCATCCGCCTCCCCGGCATGCGCCGGATGCGGCCGGCCGCCACTGCACGCCGCGCCCTGTTGGGCCGGCAGCCCTGATGTCCTGCTTCCCGCACTTCCGGCATGGCCCGCTGCCCATGCGCTTCGCCATGGATGCGGCGGCCCGCGCTGCCGGCCGCTTTCCGCGCCGCCCTGTCCCGCCCACCGACCGCCGCCGAGCGCAGATGAGGGAGGACCGGTGATGTCCTATGTCGGCGGGCGCTTCCGGCACGACATCTTCTTCAGCTACGCCCATGGCAACGACCTGCTGCGCGACTGGTCGCGCGGCGTGGCGAAGCTCATCCGCGAGACGCTCCAGATCCTGCTTTCGGACCGTGAAGGGGCGCTGTCCTTCTTCACGGACGAGGAGCTGCCGCTGAACCAGCCCCTCACCGCCGAATTGCGCGAGCGCGTCCAGTCCTGTGCCGCGCTGGTCATCGTCATGACCGGCCATTACCTGAAGTCGCCCTGGTGCAGGGACGAAGGGCGCTGGTTCAACGAAATCGTGGCACGTGAGCCGGGACAGGGACGCGGCATGGCCTTCGTCCTCCGCGCCCAGCCGCTGCCCGATGCGGAATGGCCGGCCTTCCTGCGCGATGAGCGTGGCGTGCCGCTTCCCGGCTACCCCTTCAGCGACCAGGACCGCCCGGAGGCGCTGCCATGGGGCATGAACCACACCCAGACCGAGAAGCAAGGCCAGGCGGTGGCCCTGCTGGCCGAACAGCTTGCCGCGCACCTGAAGGCCCGGCGCGCGCAGGGGCAGGCGCGCAGCGCCCCGAACCCGACGGAGGGTGCCGGGCCCGCCCCCGCCGGCAAGCCGCGCGTGCTGCTCGGCTTCGCCACCGAGGACCTTGAGGATGAACGCGCCGCCCTGCACGAAAGCCTGGCCGCCGGCGGGCTGCTTGAGGTGGTGGTGCCCGACTGGCCGGCGGATGTGGACGACATACGCGAAGCGGCAAGCGCTGCGGCCGAGGACTGCGAGGCGCTGGTCCAGCTCTGCGGCCGTGCCGCCGGGCGCTGGCGCCATGATGCGGAAGGCTTCGTCGGCTTCCAGATCCGCCTGTTCGAGGACACGCGCCGCCGCACCTGGCTGGTGCCTGCGCAGGGCTTCGCGCCGGAGCGGCTGCCGGCCTCCGGCTATGCCAACCTGATCCGCGCCCGCGCCGCGCGCCTTGCCCCCCTGCCCGACCCGGCCGCGATCCGCGCCGCGATCGAGGAGGACCGCGCGAAGCAGGCAGCGGCGCAGGCCGGCGCGGCACCCGAGGAGGAGGATGCGCCGCTCTGCGCCGTCTTCATCCAGAGCCGCAGCGAATACGAGCCGGTCGAACGGCGGCTGCGCCAGGAACTGGGAAAGCTGCGGGCGGTCAGCGCCCATGTGCTGCCCATTCCGCCCCTCTGGGGGCTGGCCAACCCGCGCCAGATCTCGGCCCTGATCGAGTTGCGCCGCCGCCTCGCCGCGGATCTCGACGCGCATCTGCTGCTGCTGACCGAGCAGCCGGAACTGCTGAACGAGGATCTGCTGGATTATCTGCGGGAGCAGCGCAGCGTGGCCGGGGCCGCGCGCCTGCCGGCCGCTCTCGTTGATGCCTCACCGGCCGGCGCGCCGCCGGGCATCGGCGGCCGCCTGCCGGTCTTCCGGCTGGGTGCTCCGGATTTCGGCCCGAGTCTCGGAACCTGGCTGCGCGAATGCGCCTCCCGCCCGCGGCGGCAGGCCGCCACCCCACCGC
>JAEWCI010000027.1 GCA_023390705.1 Pseudomonadota bacterium | reverse complement strand
GCGCTGAGCCGGCCCGCCGCGCCGGGGTGAGCCGCGGGGTGCCTGGACGGGACCGGCCCGGCGGCGTCTGGTTGCCTGGTGCCCGCAAAAAGCGAAGGCCCACGGCATCGCTGCCGCGGGCCTTGCCGGCCTCACCCGAAGCGGGTGGTCAGATATAGTGCTCCGCCAGCGGGGCGAAGCCGTTGAAGCCCTGGCTGGCATAGGTGGTGACATAGGCACCGGTCGCCAGCAGCTCCACCCGGTCGCCGCTGGTGAGCGCCAGCGGCAGACGGTAGTTGGCCTTCTCGTACAGCGTGTCGGTGCTGTCGCAGGTCGGCCCCGCGATGGTCACCGGCCCTTCCGCGCCGCCGTCATGCGGCGTGCGGAAGGCGTATTTGATGGCCTCGCCCTCGGTCTCCGCCAGGCCGCCGAAGCGGCCGATGTCCAGGTAGACCCAGCGCACCGGGTCGTCCTTCGCCTTGCGGCTGACCAGCACCACCTCGGAGCTCAGCACGCCGGCATCGCCGGCGATGAAGCGGCCCGGCTCGATGACGATCTCGGGCAGGGCATTGCCGAAATGCTGGGCCATGGCGCCCATGATGGCCGCGCCGATCTCGTCGATCTCCGGCACTTCCTGGCGGTAGCGCACGGGGTAGCCGCCGCCGAGGTTGACCATGCGGACATTCACGCCCGCATCCTTCAGGTCGGTGAACAGCATGGCGACCTTGGCGATGGCGGCTTCATAGGCCGCCGTCTTGGTCTGCTGGCTGCCGACATGGAAGGACAGGCCGAAGGCGTCGAGGCCCAGCTCCTGAGCCAGCACCATCAGCTCCTTCGCCATCTCGACCTCGCAGCCGAACTTGCGGCTGAGCGGCCATTCGGCGCCGTCATTGCCGACCAGGATGCGGCAATAGACGCGGCTGCCCGGCGCGGAGCGGGCGAGCTTGCGCAACTCCTCCTCCGAATCGAAGGCGAACATCCGCACGCCACGCTCATAGGCGGCGCGGATCGCGCTCTCCTTCTTCACGGTGTTGCCGTAGCTGATGGCTTCCGGCCGCGCGCCGTTGTCCAGGCAGGCCTGCACTTCCTCGAAGCTCGCCGCGTCGAAGCAGGAGCCGAGGCCGACCAGCCGTTCCAGGATGGGGGCGGCGGGGTTGGCCTTCACCGCGTAGTAGATGTGGGCGAGCGGCAGCGCCGCCTGCAGCCGGCGGAAATTCGCCTCGATGCGGTCCACATCGACAACCAGGCACGGCGTCGCCGGGGCGACGTCGCGAAGATAGCGGGCGACCTTCGGGGTCATCGCACCACCCTCCAGAAACAAGAGAGGACCGGCCCTTGCGGGCGGCGGCCCCAGATTGACGAAACGGTCGAACGAACCAGCGACCAAGTGAAGCCGCCCGAATCCGGCCACCAGGACCGGCCCCGAACGGGGTGCCAGAACGCTTGACGTCGTTGCGTAAACCTTGCGCCGCGGTGTTCCTTTGAGGCGGCGCCTTGATGGAGGGGCGCCTGGAATCCGTGGGCCTGGGGCCAGAGGCACGTGCGTACTGCGTCTAGGGGCGCGCATATAGGCCCCCCCTCCCCGCAATCAAAGGGAAAAATCGCCTTGGGGCACAAAAAATTTTTCCGTCTGGGGGTAGGGCCAGCCGGAAACTACGCGGCGAACTCCCTGGGGATTGCCGCTTATCCTCCGGCCATGCTGCGACTCGGCCGCGAAAACAGGGGGATGGCGAGGGCCGGGCGGTTCAGGCCGGAGTGCCTTCAGCGCCGGTAGCCGCGCAGTCGGGCATAGGTTTCGCGCTGTACTTCGGTCAGTGCCGCCCGCATCTCGATATGTGCCGCCAGATGCACTTCCCGCAGCCGCCCCTGCAGAGCGCCGATGGTAGCGGTCAGGGCGGCCAGGCTGGCGGGATCGGCCTGAGCGGCCGCGAACAGGCGGTCGAGCTCCGCCTCCGCCTGGACCAGCCTGGCGCCGAGCAGCCGGGCCTCGGCCGCCACGCGGGCGCGTAGCGCCTCCGCCCCCACCCGCTGCTCCGGCCGCAACCCCAGGGCGTCCGCCAGTTCCAGCACATGCAGCGGGCCGGGATAGGCGTTCAGCTCCGCCGCCAGCGCCAGGCTCATGCCGCGGCCGGCCAGCAGATCGGCCTCCTGCTCGGCCGAGAGCGCCTTGACGCGCCGCGTCTCCAGCCCGGCATAGCCTTGGGGCGGGGCGGCGGCCGGGGCGGGATGGTGGTGGCCCGAGTGCTGCCCCGCGGCCGGGATGGCGCCGAACGCTAGCAGCGCGGCAGCGAGGCCGAGGCGCCGCATCGCTGGACGCCCTAGCGGATCAGCCCGGTCAGCGGGCTCGACGGGTCGGCCACGTATTGCCGCGGCATCCGCCCGGCCAGATAGGCCAGCCGCCCGGCCTCCACCGCCGCCTTCATGGCCTGGGCCATGCGGACGGGGTCCTTGGCGTGGGCGATGGCGCTGTTCATCAGCACCGCGTCACAGCCCAGTTCCATGGCATAGGTCGCGTCGCTGGCGGTGCCCACGCCGGCATCCACCAGCACCGGCACCTTGGCGTTCTCCACGATGGCGCGGATCATCACCGGGTTCTGGATGCCGAGGCCCGAGCCGATCGGCGCGCCGAGCGGCATGACGGCGACGGCGCCCATCTCCTCAAGCCGCTTGGCCGCGATCGGGTCGTCCGAGCAATAGACCATCACCTGGAAGCCGTCCTTCAGCAGCGCCTCCAGCGCCTCGAAGGTCGCGCGCATGTCGGGGTAGAGGAAGGGCGGCGGGCCGAGGACCTCCAGCTTCACCAGGTTCCAGCCGCCGGCCTCGCGCGCCAGGCGCAGGGTGCGCACCGCGTCCTGGGCGGTGAAGCAGCCGGCGGTGTTGGGGAGGTAGGTGTATTTCTTGGGATCGACGTAGTCCTGCAGCATCGGCGCCTTGGGGTCCGAAAGGTTCACCCGGCGCACCGCGACCGTCACCACCTCGGCGCCGCTCGCCTCGATGGCGCGGCCGGTCTCCTCCAGGTCCTTGTAGCGCCCGGTGCCGACGATGAGGCGTGAGCGGAAGCGGAGGCCGGCGACCTCCCAGCCGTCATCCTGCACAGTCTGCATGCCGTCCATCCTGGTCATCCTCCGCCGATGAAGTGCACGATCTCCAACTGGTCGCCCGCGGCGAGCGCGGTGGCGGCGTAGGTGGAGCGGGGGACGATCTCAAGGTTGCGCTCGACCGCGACCTTGCGCAGGTCGAGCCCGATCTGCGCGAGCAGGTCGGCCACTGTCGCCGGCGCGGTGATCTGCCGCGCCTCACCGTTCACCGTGATGCTGATGGTCGCTCCCATAGCAGCGAATGTGGCGAAGCGGGCGCCCGGGGGCAAGCCGGTGATGGCGATGGCGGGGGCAGCCCAGGCCCGGCAGGGATGCATGGCGGGCGGCGGGATCATGCCCGGCGGGCCGGCTCCGCCCCGGGGAAGTGACC
>JAEWCI010000021.1 GCA_023390705.1 Pseudomonadota bacterium | reverse complement strand
CGGCAGCACCAGCTCTGCAACCGCCCAGCCGGAACCTGCCCAGCCAGCACCGGCCCCGGCCGTCGCGGTCAGTCTTCCTCCGGCTGCACCGCACCGGCGTTCCTGGACGCCGGAGCAGCGAGAAGCGGCACGGCAGCGCATGCGGCTGCAGCAGGCAGCCGGCCAGATGAAACACGCAAAGCCTTCTCGCTGGACAGAGGAACGCAAAGCGGCGCTGCGCGCGAATTGGCACCTGCCGTCACGCCAGTTGCTGGCGCTGCTGAACAGCATGCCGGGCGATCCGCTCAGCACCGAGATGATGCGCAGCTACGGCATGAACGTGCTCGGTCTGCCACCCCGCTACGCGGCGGAAGCGGAAATCCCCACGCCAACCCAGGCGGCCCGGCAGGACCACGCCTCGGCCATGCGGAATCCTGAACGCTCCGCGAAGATGCGGGAACTCTGGTCCACCCGTCTCTCACTGCGCGAAATCCTGCATGCGGTGAACGCGGTGCCGGGCGAAGCACCATTTGCCGCGCCATCCAGCATCCGCAGCTACGCCCTGTCGCTCGGCCTGCCCTTCCCCCGGCCGGGGCCGGCGGAGACACCTGCCGGGAGCGACGCCGGCGATCCGGCGACGCCGGAACCAGAAGCCGAAGCGCCGCAGCCCCGGCCGGAAGCCCACGCTAAGCCCGCCGAGGCGCCCGCCGCGCCGATCACCGCCGTACCGCCGCCAGCCGAGCCGGAGCCAGCGCCGGCGGGCCCGGAAGTGGTAGAGGCCAAGCTGAACGCGGCCCAGGACAAGGCCGTCGCCATGCTCTCCAAGGGTACCGACCCGAGCGTGGTGGCCATGCACACCAAGCTGCCGCTGCGCGAAGTCTTCCGCCTGCAGGGCGAGCTGCGCATGCGCCTGCGGCAGGCCGCGGAAGAGGTGATGGCATGAACGCCATCCCTCCCCGCCCGCGCTCCGGCGGTGCGCACAGCACCTGCTTCGTGCAGACCCGCTCCGGCGCCTGCATCGACCTGCTGGCGCCTGACTTCTCCGCGGTGACACTGACGGACATCGCCACCTCGCTCTCCCGCCTGCCCCGCTTCGTTGGCGGCACGCGGGGCGAACACGCCTACAGCGTGGCGCAGCACTCCGTCTTCGTCGCCGCCGTGCTGCTGGAATGGACCGGCCTCCGCGACCTCGCCCTTGCCGGCCTGCTGCATGACGTGCCGGAGATGGTGACCGGCGACATCCCTTCCCCAGTGAAGCGCCTGCTGCCGGCGATCGCCGGGCTGGAGGAGCGGCTGCTCCGTGCCGTCTATCTCCGCTTCGGCGTGCCGCTGAACCTCCTGGGGCACAGCACCGTCTGGCACGCCGACCTGGTGGCGCTGGCCACCGAGAAGCGCGACCTGCTGAACCGTTCCGCCTGGCCCTGGCTGATGCGGCTGCCGCAGCCCCAGGCCGCGCCGCTGGAAGAACCCTGGCCGGCCAGCCTGGCCCATGCGCGCTTCATTGCCACCGCCATCACGCTGGGACTGCGCCCATGAAACTCCGCCTCGAGGAGCTGCACTCCGACCCCGAGAACCTGCGGCGCCACGGCGCCGGCGAGATGAGCGACACCGGCCTTCGCGCCAGCATCCGCGCCGTTGGCCAGCTGGTGCCGCTGCTGGTGCGGGCCCGCCCGGGCGGCGGCTTCGCCGTCATTGAAGGGCATCGCCGCCTGGCCGCGCTGCAGGCGCTGGGGCTGGAGGAGGCGGAGTGCAGCATCACCGACCGTCCGCCGCAGCAGGACAAGGCGGTGCAGGCCGCCGCCAACATGGTGCGCGCGCCGATGGACCCGGTGGACCAGTGGCGCGCCATGGTGGTGCTGCGCGCCGATGGCTACAGCATCGAAGGCGCGGCCGATGCGCTCGGCCTGCCGCTGCGCACCGCCCGCAAGCTGGAACTGCTGGGCAGGCTTCACCCGCCGATGCTGGACGCGCTGGCGGGGCACGGCCTGCCGGGCGAGGAAGAGCTGGCCGATATCGCCCAGGCGCCGCCGGAACAGCAGGCGGAGGCCTGGAAGGCGCATGAACCGAAGCGCGGCGAACGGGTGAACTGGTGGAAGCTGGCGAACGCCCTGCGGCAGCGCCACTGGTACAAGTCCGACGCTCGCTTCGATGACGAGCTGGCGCGGAAGCACGGCGTGCACTGGGAGGAGGACCTCTTCGCCCAGCCGGACGACCCGGAGGCGATCTTCACCCGCGACGGCAAGGCCTTCCTCGCCGCGCAACGGGAATGGCTGGAGCAGGTGCAGATCCCCGGCCTGCTGGCGCAGCGCTACCAGGCGGTGATCCTGCCGACCGACAAGCACGGATACGGCAAGAGGCCTCAGCACGCCGAGGCGGTCTACGGCAGCGAAGAGAAGGCGCCGAAGACCGTTGTGCGCGGCTACTACATCAACCCGCAGGGCCGGGTGGAATGCCAGCTCTACAAGCTGCCGAAGCCTGACAAGGCGGCGGAGGAGGCAGCGAAGAACGGCAAGGCTGCGGACTCGCCAGCGCCGGCCGAGACGGCGCGCGCTGAATCGCCTGCCACTTCCGCTGCCACGAAGGATGCTGCGGACGATGCACCGGCGCCGCCTGCCCGAACGACGACGAAGGAAGGGCTGCGCATGCTGGCCGCCGCGAAGACCGGCGCGCTGCATGCCCATCTGCTGGATCCGCAGCGCTGCCCGCGTGGCGATGTCTCGGCGCTGGTGGCGGCCACGCTCTGCGCCCTGGCCGGGCTGAACGTCAGCATCACCCAGGGCAGCGGCATGAACCGCACCAAGGTGTACCTGCAGGACCTGCCCGCCCGGCTGTTCACACCGGAGGGCCAGGTGAAGCTGCCGCCCCAGGCCGAGCTGATGGGCATGCTGGCCGAGGCGCTCTCCGCCATCCTCCGCTGCGACCCGCGCGACGACTACCGCGGCGGCAGCGGCCTGGCCGCCGAATGGGCGGCGCGCATCCTGGGCGTGGCCTGCCCGCGGGTGGATGTGGAGGAGGTGCTGGCCGAGGCCAGCGTCACCGTGCTGCGCGCTCAAGCCTCGCTGGTCGGCGTGAAGCCCAACCAGCCCGGCGCGGCGCTGGCGCGCGAACTCGCCGGCAAGCTCCCCGACTGGCACCCGCCCGGCAGCCTCTGGGACACCACGCCGCCGGAGCCGGAGGGGAGCGATGATGCGGAAGCGGAGGCGGCATGAGGACCAGCCCTGCAGATACGGTCACCGAACTCCGCGCCGAGGAGATCATTGCCACCGAGCTGCGCCGCATCAAGCGCAGCCCGGCTACCGAAGCCGCCGGTGAGGAGGATGCCGAGGATGCGGGCGCCATCCTGGCGGCGCTGCGGCGGGAGAGGCTGAAGGTGGTGGAGGTGCCGCATGGCTGACCTCTTTTCCATCGCCGGCGTCGTGCCCGGCGTCCGCACCGGCCCGATGCCGCAGCCGCCGGCTAGCGCCGCGCCGATCCTCTCCAGCAGCCCCCGCTACACGCCGCCGCACGATGACATACCAGCAGCCTCGGCGGAGGAACTGGTGGATCCCGCCTTCATGGCCGTAGCCAGCACGATGCGCGGCTGGACCGTGGCGCTCCCCGGCCAGCACGGCGGGGCGGGCTTGGCCAATGCCCGGCACATCCGCACCGTGC
>JAEWCI010000001.1 GCA_023390705.1 Pseudomonadota bacterium | reverse complement strand
GGGGGGGGCGGGGCGGGGCCCGCGCCATTGGGGGGGCTGGCAGGAGCCGCCCGGGCATTCAATATCCGCTAATAGTCATGGGCGGCCCTTCACCGCCGGCTCTTCGATCCGATATTCTCGCCCGTAGCGGGGCCCCGCCGGCCCCTGACCAGACCTCAGCATGCCCGCCGGCGGGCCTCGAGCCCCGCCCACCAGGATACTCATGAGCGACCAAGACAAGCGGCCGAATGGGGGCAACACCCCGGGGGACAACAACCCCGCCACCGGCGTGGTGGTAAAGGCCCGCCCACGCACCAAGAAGCCGGCGATGTACAAGGTGCTGATGCTGAACGACGATTACACGCCGATGGAATTCGTCGTGCATGTGCTGGAACGCTTCTTCCAGAAGAATCGGGAAGAAGCTACCCGCATCATGCTGCATGTGCATCGGCGCGGCGTCGGCGTCTGCGGTGTCTATACCTATGAGGTCGCCGAAACCAAGGTGACGCAGGTGATGGACCTGGCACGGCAGAACCAGCACCCGCTGCAGTGCACGATCGAAAAGGAATAGCCATCCGTGCCGTTGGCGGATCGGCCGCCAGGGACAAGACGATGCCAGGAAGCGGCGACGGCGAGGGAAGACGCCGGGAACGGCAACGACCGCTCCCCAGGCCGGCATTATCCCCCGCCGAACGGGGGATCGCCAAGGGGAGTGAGCGCGACCACATCGGAAATGCATTGCGGAACCCAGTCCGGGCCGGCACGCTGACGGCTTCGACGGGTCCAGATAGGGGAGCGTCGTTTACATGCTGTCACGGAATCTAGAGCAGACGCTCCATCGCGCCCTTGGCCTCGCCAATGAGCGCCGCCACGAATATGCAACGCTGGAACATCTGCTTCTCGCGCTGACCGACGATACGGATGCCGCCAACGTGCTGCGGGCCTGCGGCGTGGACGGCGAGAAGCTGAAGCGCGACCTGACCGAGTTCCTTGACAAGGACCTCGCCGGGCTGGTCACGGAGCGGGCGGGCGACCCGAAGCCCACCGCGGGCTTCCAGCGGGTGGTGCAGCGCGCCGCCATCCATGTGCAGTCCTCCGGCCGCGACGAGGTGACCGGCGCCAATGTCCTGGTGGCGCTGTTCAGCGAACGCGAGAGCCATGCCGTCTATTTCCTGCAATTGCAGGACATGACCCGGCTGGACGCGGTGAACTTCATCAGCCACGGCATCGCCAAGGCGCCTGGCCGTGCCCAGAGCCGCCCCGTGCAGGGCACGCCGACCAGCCACGAGGAGCCGGAGAAGGAGGAGAAGCCCAGCCGCGGCGGCCGCGGCCAGGACGCGCTCTCCAACTACTGCGTCAACCTCAACAAGAAGGCGCAGCAGGGCAAGATAGACCCGCTGATCGGCCGCGAGAGCGAGATCGAGCGGACCATCCAGATCCTCTGCCGCCGGACCAAGAACAACCCGCTCTATGTGGGCGACCCGGGCGTGGGCAAGACCGCCATCGCCGAGGGCCTGGCCAAGCGCATCATCGAAGGCGACGTGCCGGAGGTGCTGCTGAAGAGCACGATCTACGCGCTCGACATGGGCAGCCTGCTGGCCGGCACCCGCTACCGCGGGGATTTCGAGGAGCGGCTGAAGGCGGTGGTGAACGAGCTGGAGAACCAGCCCGGCTCCATCCTCTTCATCGACGAGATCCATACCGTGATCGGCGCCGGGGCGACCAGCGGCGGGGCCATGGATGCCTCCAACCTGCTGAAGCCGGCGCTGGCCCAGGGCACGCTGCGCTGCATCGGCAGCACCACCTACAAGGAATACCGCAACTATTTCGAGAAGGACCGCGCCCTGGTCCGCCGTTTCCAGAAGATCGACGTGAACGAGCCGTCGGTCGAGGACGCGGTGAAGATCCTGCAGGGCCTGAAGACCAACTACGAGAAGCACCACAAGGTCCGCTACACGCCGGAAGCAATCCGCGCCGCGGTGGAGCTTTCCGCCAAATACATCCATGACCGCAAGCTGCCGGACAAGGCGATCGACGTGATCGACGAGGTCGGCGCCTCCCGCATGCTGCTGCCGGAGAACAAGCGGCGGAAGACCGTGACGCTGAAGGATGTTGAGGACATCGTCGCCAAGATCGCCCGCATCCCGCCCAAGAGCGTGAGCACGGACGACAAGGAGACGCTGCGCAACCTGGAGCGCGACCTGAAGGCCATGGTCTTCGGCCAGGACAAGGCCATCGAGGCCCTGTCCTCCGCCATCAAGCTCTCCCGCGCCGGCCTGCGCGACCCGGAGAAGCCGATCGGCAACTACCTGTTCTCCGGCCCCACCGGCGTCGGCAAGACCGAGGTGGCGAAGCAACTGGCGAAGACGCTCGGCATCGAGCTGGTGCGCTTCGACATGTCGGAATACATGGAGCGGCACAGCGTCTCCCGTCTGATCGGCGCGCCGCCCGGCTATGTCGGCTTCGACCAGGGCGGGCTGCTGACCGATGCCATCGACCAGCACCCGCATGCCGTGCTGCTGCTGGACGAGATCGAGAAGGCGCACCAGGACCTCTACAACATCCTGCTGCAGGTGATGGACCACGGGAAGCTGACCGACCACAACGGCAAGACCGTGGATTTCCGCAACGTCATCCTCATCATGACGACCAATGCCGGTGCCGCGGACATGGCGAAGCCCGCCATCGGCTTCGGCGCCACGGTGCGGGTCGGCGAGGATGAGGAAGCCATCAAGCGGATGTTCACGCCGGAATTCCGCAACCGGCTGGATTCCGTGGTGGCCTTTGCCGGGCTGACGCCGGAGATCGTCGGCCGGGTGGTGGAGAAATTCGTCATGCAGCTGGAGGCCCAGTTGGCCGACCGCAACGTGACGATCGAACTCTCCTCGGCGGCGAAGGAATGGCTGGCCGAGAAGGGCTACGACCCGCTCTATGGCGCCCGGCCGCTGGCCCGGGTCATCCAGGAGAATGTCAAGAAGCCGCTGGCCGAGGAACTGCTCTTCGGCAGGCTGGCCAAGGGCGGCGCGGTGAAGGTCGGGCTCAAGGATGGCGTGCTGACCTTCGACTATGTCGAGGCCGCGCCCCCGGCGCTGCCGAAGCCGGAAGCCGATGACGGCGGCGAGCCGGAGAGGGAGCCGGAGGTGGTGGAGTAGCTTTCGCCACTGGCTTCGCCGAGAATGCAGCGGGCGCCGGCATGCCTCCGGCGCCCGTTCTGCGTACACAGGGGAAGCGCATGAGCGCGATCAAGGATTGGGACGAGTACAGCCAGGCGCTGCGTGGCCGCGGCAAGGAACTGGCGACGCTGCACCCGGAACTGGTGAAGGGCTTCACCATGCTGTCCGGCGCTGCGGCGAAGACCCGGCACCTGGACGCCAAGACGCGGGAATTCATCGCCCTGGCGGTGGCCGTCACCACCAAATGCGATGGCTGCATCGACGCGCATGTGCGCAAGGCCAAGGCCGCCGGCGCCACCAAGGAGGAGATCGCCGAGGCGCTGGGCGTCGCCGTGGCGCTGAACGCCGGCGCCGCCTTCACCTATGCGCTGCATGTGCTGGACGCGGCGGGGGATTAGGCTGCCCCTGTGATACCGGTCCGCATGAATCTTGGTTTATGCGGACCGGTATCATGCGCGCAGGGTTGCTGTGGCGGCTGCGCGCCGGAAAAAAGCCATACCGGTCAGCATTCATTGCTGGGGCCTGTTGAAAAAGGGTCCCAACGAGGTGTGGAAATCAGCTTGTTGTGGCCGTCTCCAGGCGATCACAGCGACAGGTTGAGGTGGCGCCCGAGGGCGCTGCGTTTTTCAACAGGCCCTGCTGGCCCGCATAACAGGGCGGCGCTGCGCCTTCCTGCGGCGGATTGGAATTCGGAACCGAACGCCAATCCGCGATCCGCTCTACCGCAGCAGCTCCTCCTTCGCCTCCGCCAGTTTCGCCCGCTCGGATTCCGGCAGTTCCGGGTAGTGCAGCTCCAGCCCGTCCAGCGCCGTGGCCAGGGCGCCGGCCACGGCCAGGCGGGTGAACCACTTGTTGTCCGCCGGCACCACGTACCAGGGCGCGTACGGCGCGGCGGTGGCGCGGATCGCCGCTTCATAGGCCGCCTGATAGGCGTCCCAGTGCTGCCGCTCCGCCACGTCTCCGGAGTTGAATTTCCAGTTCTTCTCCGGCTCCTCGATGCGGCTGAGGAAGCGGCGCTTCTGCTCCTCGGCGCTGACGTTGAGGAAGAATTTCAGCACC
Source organism: Pseudomonadota bacterium (assembly GCA_023390705.1). GTDB lineage: Bacteria > Pseudomonadota > Alphaproteobacteria > Acetobacterales > Acetobacteraceae > JAEWCI01. The sequence goes on along the minus strand of JAEWCI010000001.1, from coordinate 3,206 downwards.
ACTACGCCCTGGCGCGCCAGGTAGCGCTCGAAGGCGGCAATGTCCTCCAGCCTTTCCTCGAAGACATCCTTGCCCACCAGGCGCGGTGGCAGCTTCTGGCGCTGGTGGAGGATTTCCGGATGGACCCGCACCGCCAGCACTTCCTCGTACCAGCTCCGGTTGTGGATGCCGATGGTGCCGCGCGCCGGCAGCGCCCTGGCGTGGCGCCAGAGGAAATCATGGTCCAGCTCCTCCGCGCTGGGCGCCTTGAAGCTGGTGACATGCACGCCCTGCGGGTTGATGCCGCTGAAGACATGCTTGATGGCGCCGTCCTTGCCGGCGGCGTCCATCGCCTGGAAGATGCACAGCACCGCCCAGCGGTCCTGGGCGTAGAGCATGTCCTGCTCCTGCGCCAACTGCTCGATGCCTTCCCGCAGCAGCGCCTGGGCCTCCTGCTTCTGCAGGTCCAGCCCGGCGGTATCGGCCGGGTCGTGCTTCTTGAGCCGGAAGCCCTTGCCGCTTTCCACCCGGTAGGGTGCCAGCAGGTTGCGGATGCGCTTCATGTTCATGGCGGGCTTCCCTCGCTTCGGCCACGCCGCGCCCGCAGGCGGGGCGCGGCCAGCAGCCATGCCACGGTCAGCGCCTGGCCCAGCAGGGTCAAGCCCATTGCCCAGGCATAGCCATCCGGGTGCCAGCCGCCCTCGGCACTGCGTGGCCACAGGTCCAGCACCCAGCCAATGGCGTTCTGCAGCAGGAAGACCAGGGCCAGCATGCTGCCGTTCATCGCGGTGGCGACGCGGCCGGTCAGTTCCGGTGGGAAGCGCTGCGCCAGCACCGAATAGGTCGCCGGCCCGCAGGAGCCGACGAAGGCGAAGGCGAACCACAGCGCGGAAAGCAGTGCCGGGCCGCACGGCCCCAGCATCAGCGCCATCTGCAACGCCATCATGGCGCCGAGCCCGGCGAAGAAGACCAGCATCGGGTCCATGCCACGGCGCTGCGCGGCGGAGGAAAGCTGGCCGCTGACCAGGTTCCCCGTCATCATGCCCAGCACGTAGAACAGCAGCACGCCGGCCCGCGCCTCGCCATCCAGCCCCGCCACATCGCGCAGCCAGGGCCCGGCCCAGAGCCCCTGATAGGTGAAGACCAGGCCCGAGAGCAGCGCCACCGCCGGCATGAAGCGGGTGAATTCCGGGTGGGCGAAGATGCGGCCGAACTCGGCGACCTCCCGCCACAGGGAACGGCGCGGTGGCGGCGGCCGGGCGCCCGGCGGCGCGGCGGGGACGGAAAGCGCGATCCAGAGCGAAACCAGGCAGGCCAGCGCGGCCAGGCCGAGGAAGGCGCCGCGCCAGCCGATCTGCGGCAGCAGCAATTGCACCGGCAGGGTGGCGGCCAGCCCGCCGCCGGCGCCGATGAACACCGCCGCCCCGGTCATCGCCGCCAGGCGGTCCGGCGGGTACCACTGGATGTTCACCTTCATGATGGCGATCAGCGCCGCGGCGATGCCGATGCCGGTGATGAAGCGCCCCATCGCCAGCACCCCGGTATCCGGCGCCAGGGCGCAGAGCGCGAAGCCGGCGGCGGCGACCAGCGCCAGCACCACCTGCACGCGGCGGGCGCCGTGGATGTCTATGGCCAGGCCCACCGGCAATTGCGCCAGCGCATAGGCGGCGAAGAACACCGCCGCCAGCGCCCCCAGGCCGCTCGCCGAAAGCCCTAGTTCCACAGCCATGGCCGGCCCCACCGTGGCGACGACGCTGCGCGAGGCCTGGTTGACGAAGTTCATCCCCGCAAAGGGCAGGGTGACGCGCAGGAAGCTCCGCAAGCCGGGGCGCTCTCAGGCGAAGGGCGGGGTTGAACGCATGCGTTCAACCACCGTGAAAATCTGATGCCTGAAGCATGTTCATGGGCTCAAGCAGGTCGACCATGCTTCAGGGCAGCTTCACGCGGACGCTGATCGGGCAGTGGTCGGAAAGCCGGTTGCGGTATTCGGGCGCCTGTTCGGCATAGACCATCACCCGCAGGCTGTCCCGCTGCCACCATTGCCGCGCCGCGCCGCCCAGCATGATGTGGTCGATGAAGGGCGTGCCACCCCCGCGGCGCGCCCAGCAGGGGGAGGAACTGCCCTCCGTCACCCGAAGCAGCGGCGCGGCGGATTGCAGCAGGCGCAGCATGTCGTCATCCGGCCGGCTCATGCGGCGGTTGAAGTCGCCCATCAGGGCGAAGGCCACGCCTTCCCGCTGCCGCGCCGCGACCCATTGGGCCAGGATGCGCGCCTGCTGCCCGAGCGAATCGCAGATCTGGGAAAGATCCAGCGCGTCACTGTGGCAGCCGGCATCGAGGTGCACCGCCAGCAGCCGCAGGTGTTGCGCGCCGGCCTCCACCGTGATGTCCACGCCGCGGCGGAGCGAACGGCGCGCGCGCGGCCGCAGGTCCAGCGCCGCGAGGTCCGGGTTGCGCGTCACCCGCAGGCCGTGGCGCACGGCGAAGCCCACGCGCTGCACGTCGCTTTCCTCGGCGAAGTGGAAGGCGTAGTGGCGCGGGTCGAAGACCTGGGCGGCGGCCTCGGGGCCGTCCACCTCCTGCAGCGCGATGATGTCCGCGTCCAGGCGGCGGGCATAGGCGGCCAGCAATTGCAGGTCCCGCGCGCTGCGCGGCTCCAGGCTGCGCGGCAATTCCGGGTCGCCGGGCTGGCGCAGGGTGAGCCAGGCGATGTTCCAGCTCGCCAGCTTCAGCTCCGCCGCGCCGGCGGGCAGGGCGGCGAAGAGCAGGGCAAGGAAGAGGAACAGGCAGCGCAGCATGCTTCGTGGCGGATGGTTCGGCATGGTGCGGTGCGTGTCCCCTTCGGTGTTCGGGCGCGCAGGCTAGCAGCGCAACGGCGCAGGGGGAACGCGGCGGGTCACAGCAGGCTGGCCATCTCCGGCACCGGCTCGGCGATGGCAGGCTCCTCAAGTGGCCGGGCGCCGCAGGCCAGCAGGTAGTCGGCGATGGCGTTCATCTCGGCGGCGGGGCGGGTGCGGTCGTGGAAGGGATCATCCGCCGGGGAGCCGCGCGGGACCCAGATGATGGTCTCGTAGCGCGCGCGGGTGAGCAGCACGCGGTAGGTGTTGCGGATGAAGGCGAAATCCCTCGTCGCCTGCTGCCAGCCGGTGCCGGAGAAATTGCGCGCCCGCCACTCCCCACCGTGGCGGATGAAATCGCCGCCCCAGGCCAGCCCGACGACATCAAGC
>JAEWCI010000389.1 GCA_023390705.1 Pseudomonadota bacterium | reverse complement strand
GTCCCGGATGCCGCCCGGGAGGCGGGATGCGCCGCCCGTCCCTATCGCTTCAGGCCGTGCGAGTGCGGTTGGCGCGGGCCAGCACGGCCTCGAACAGCACCTGGCAGCCGGCCTCGGCCTCCTCCGGCTCGATGCTTTCCTCCTCGTTGTGAGAAAGCCCGTCCTTGCAGGGGGTGAAGATCATCGCGGTAGGCACGCTGCGCGCCACATAGACGGCGTCATGCCCGGCGCCGCTGACGATCTCCCGCGCCGGATGGCCGAGCTTCGCCGCCGCCTGCCGCACCAGCTCCACGCATCCGGCGTCGAAGGGCTGGGCGGGGAAGCGGAACAGCTCCTTCAGTTCCAGCCCGATGCCGCAGTCGCGGGCGATGAAGCCTGCCTCGCGCGGGAATTGCGCCGCCAGCCGCTCGATCTCGGCGCTGTCGGGGTGGCGGAATTCGACGCTGAAGCGCACCTCGCCCGGCACCACGTTGCGGCTGTTCGGCAGCACCTGCATGAAGCCCACCGTGCCGCGGCCGTCCTCGCCGCGGGCGCGCATCATGCGGTCCACCAGGTCTATGATGCGGGCGGCGCAGACCAGCGCGTCCTTGCGGGTGGAAGGCGGGGTGGTGCCGGCATGGGAATCCTGCCCGGTGCAGACCGCGTCCCACCACACCTGCGCCTGCGCGCCGGTGACGATGCCGATGCGCTTGCCCTCCTTTTCCAGGATCTGGCCCTGTTCGATGTGCAGCTCGAAATAGGCATCGGCCGGGAAGGGCTGCGCCTTGTGCTCGCCCCTGTAGCCGATGTCCTCCAGCGCCTGCCGCACCGTCACGCCCTCCACGTCCTGCAGGGCGTAGGTCTTGTCGAGTGGATAGATGCCGGCCCAGGTGCCGCTGCCCATCAGGGAATGGCCGAAGCGGCTGCCTTCCTCATCCGTCCAGTTCACCAGTTCGATCGGCGCCTCAGTGGTGATGTTGAGGTCGTGCAGCGTGCGCATCACCTCCAGCCCCGCCATCACGCCCAGCGCGCCGTCGAATTTCCCACCGGAGGGCTGGCTGTCGAGATGGCTGCCCAGCAGCACCGGCAGGCGGCCGGGGTCGCGGCCTTCGCGCCGGGCGAACATGTTGCCGATCTCGTCCACCCGCACTGTCAGGCCCAGCGCCTCGCACCAGGTGCGGAAGCGGTCGCGGCCGCGCTTGTCCACCTCGGTCAGGGTCAGCCGGCGCACGCCACCCTTCGGCGTGGCGCCGATCTCGGCCATGGACATCAGGCTGTCCCACAGCCGCTTGCCGTCGATCCGCTGGTTGGTGCCGCTCATCGCCTTGGTGTCCCTGGGAAAGCCATTGGCTTACGTCCGCGGCGAAGGGCTTGGCAATTACCGTACCGCGCCAGCCGGCGCCGCTCACCACACCGGCCAGAGCTTCGGCGTGGCGAGTTCCAGAAGGTGGCCGTCGGGGTCGCGGAAATAGATGCTGATGCTGCCGCGCTTCCACTCTGTGCGGCCTTCGATCGGCACGCCATGGGCCGCCAGCCGGGCTTCCCAGGCGGGCAGGGCCTCGGCTTCGATGGCCAGGGCGCAATGCAGCGGCCCGGCGCCGTCATGCGGCGGGATGGTGCCGCCGGGCAGGTGCACCGTCTCCGTCGTGCTGCCACGGTGGAAGACCAGCAATGCGCTGCGCTCGCCCACCGCATAGGCGGTCAGCCTCTCGTCCACGAACATCGTCTCCAGGCCGAGCACGCCTTCGTAGAAGGCGCGGGCGCGGGCCATGTCCTCGACATAGAGGCAGGTTTCCAGGACGCCGGCGAGCGGCGGGGCGTTGTGCTCCGGCATGGGGCGATCCTGCCGCCGGGTGAGTGCCGAAGGCAAGCCACAGGGCAGCGACCCTGGCAGGCGGCCCTGGCAACGGGTGCTTGGCGGCGGCCTCTCCAGCCGCCATCCTGGGTCATTCCGCCCAGGAGACCCCCTGCCATGGCCCATGCCCTCGGGGCGCCCAGCGCGCCCGCCATCCTGCGCAACACGGACCTGGATTCCGAAGCGGTGCGCCAGGCCCGGGTGGACCTGGCCGCCTGCTTCCGCATGGCGGCGCGGCTGGGGCTGCAGGAGGGCATCTGCAACCATTTCAGCTTCGTGGTGCCGGGGCGGGACGACCTCTTCCTGGTCAACCCCTATGGCTGGGCCTTCTCGGAGATCACCGCCTCCCGCCTGCTGATCTGCGACTTCCACGGCAATGTCGTGGCCGGGGAGGGGGTGCCGGAGGCGACGGCCTTCTACATCCATGCCCGCCTCCACCTGAAGCAGCCGAGGGCGAAGGCGGCCTTCCACACCCATATGCCCAACGCCACGGCGCTGGGCATGCTGGAAGGCCCGCCCCTGGTCTGGGCCGGGCAGACGGCGCTGAAATTCTACGGCCGCACCCTGGTGGACGAGGACTACAACGGCCTCGCCCTGGACGAGGCCGAGGGCGACCGCATCGCGGCAAGCCTGGGCGATGCCGATGTCGTCTTCATGCGGAACCATGGGGTGATGGTACTCGGCCCGACCATCGCCGAGGCCTGGGACGACCTCTACTACCTGGAACGTGCCTGCGAGGTGCAGCGCCTGGCCATGGCCACCGGCCGCCCGCTGAAGCCGGTGGCGCCCGAAATGGCCGCCCGCACCTATGCCCAGATGCGCGAGGGCGACGGCGAGAGCGCCCGGCTGCACCTGGAAAGCATCAAGCGCATCCTGACGAAGGAAGCACCGGACTTCCTGGAGTGACCGTCATGAACCTCGCGAATCCGTGATAAGCTTTGCCATAATGCCGCTGCGATCCCGGTGTTTGTTTGGGCAAACGACCCAGGAGGGTCCCCAGAGATGACGATGCGCACCCGCCTTGCCCTTGCCGCCGGCGCCGCCGTTCTGGCCGCTGGCCTCACCGCCGCCCCGGCCCAGGCCGATCCCTGGCGCCATGGTCGTGGCTGGGGGCACCATCACCATCATCATCGCGGCGGCAATGGCGCCGCGGTGGCGGCC
>JAEWCI010000545.1 GCA_023390705.1 Pseudomonadota bacterium | reverse complement strand
GTGATGGGAAGGGCGGAGGCCCTGGCGGTGCTCGGCCTGGCCGAAGGCGCGACCGCCGAGGAGGTGCGCACCGCCCACCGCCGGCTGATGCGGGCGGCGCATCCGGACCATGGCGGCAGCGATTGGCTGGCGGCGCGCATCAACCAGGCGCGGGATGTGCTGCTGGGAGGATGAAGCCTGGGGTAACAATTCCGCTGGCGGTTGATTCGCCTGCCACAGATTTGCCTTCGGAATTGCAGAGCCTGCCCCGCCCGGCTTCTGGTCACAGCCAGGAAAACGGTGGTCCGGCGCCTTGCCGGGGGGCAGGGTGCATGGCACTTGATCCGCGACGACAGAGGCCGGCCACGCCGCCAGCCACATCCGCATGAAGGAGGCCCCGTGTCCGCCCTGAAGCCGCTGAAGAAGGCCGTGTTGCCGGTTGCCGGCCTCGGCACCCGCTTCCTTCCCGCCACCAAGGCGATGGCGAAGGAAATGCTGCCGGTCGTGGACCGGCCGCTGATCCAGTACGCCATCGATGAGGCGCGCGAGGCGGGGATCGAGCAATTCTGCCTGATCACCGGCCGCGGCAAGACCGCCATCGTCGAGCATTTCGACGTCGCCTACGAGCTGGAGCACACCCTGCAGGCACGCAACAAGCAGGCCGAGCTGGAGGTGCTGCGCGCCATGGCGATGGAGCCGGGCAGCATGGTGACGGTGCGCCAGCAGGTGCCGATGGGGCTCGGCCATGCCATCTGGTGCGCCCGCAGCTTCATCGGCGACGACCCCTTCGCCATCCTGCTGCCGGACGACCTGATGCAGTGCGACGTCTCCTGCACGAAGCAACTGGCGGATGCCTACCGCGAGACCGGCGGCAATGTGGTGGCCATCGAGGAAGTCCCGCGCGAAAGAGTGAACCGCTACGGCGTGCTCGACATCCTGGAGGACAAGGGCAGGCTGGTCAGCGTGAAGGGGCTGGTGGAGAAGCCCCCGGTGGACAAGGCGCCGTCCAACCTCACCGTCATCGGCCGCTATGTGCTGATGCCGGAAGTCATCGGCCATCTCTCGAAGATGGAGCGCGGCGCGGGTGGCGAGGTGCAGCTCACCGACGGCATGGCCAAGCTGATCGGCCAGCAGCCCTTCCACGGGCTGCGCTATGAGGGGCGGCGCTTCGACTGCGGCGACAAGACCGGCTTCCTGGAAGCGCAGATCGCCTTCGCCCTGAAGCGGCCGGACATGGCGCCGGCGGTGCGCGAATTCCTCAAGCAGTACCGCTGAGCGGGAGGCGACCGGCGTCATGCGCATCACCATGATCGGGGCGGGCTATGTCGGGCTGGTTTCCGGCGCCTGCTTCGCTGAATTCGGCGTGGATGTCTGTGTCGTGGATACCGACACGGCGAAGGTCGGGGCGCTGCGGGAAGGCCGCATCCCGATCTACGAGCCGGGGCTGGACCGGCTGGTTGCCGACAATGTCCGGGAAGGACGGCTGAGCTTCACCACAGACCTGACCGAGGCGGTGCGCGGGGCGGAGGCGGTGTTCCTCGCGGTCGGCACGCCATCGCGTCGCGGCGACGGCCATGCCGATCTTTCCTATGTCTTCGCCGCCGCCGAACAGGTGGCCCGCGCGGTCAGCGGCCCCACGGTGCTGGTGACGAAATCCACCGTGCCGGTCGGCACCGGCGCCGAGGTGAAGCGGATTGTCCGGGCCGCGCGGCCGGATGTGGCGATCGCCGTCGCCTCCAACCCGGAATTCCTGCGGGAAGGCAATGCCATCGGCGACTTCATGCGGCCGGACCGGGTGGTGATCGGCACCGAGCCGGGCGAGGCGGGCGAACATGCCCTGGCGGTGCTGCGCCGGCTCTACCGGCCGCTCTACCTGTTCGAGACGCCGATCGTCGCCACCGGCATCGAGACGGCGGAGTTGATCAAATACGCCGCCAATGCCTTCCTGGCGACCAAGATCACCTTCATCAACGAAGTCGCCCACCGGTGCGAGAAGGTCGGCGCCGATGTGCATGACGTGGCGCGCGGCATCGGGCTGGACGGCCGCATCGGGCGGAAATTCCTCCACCCCGGCCCCGGCTATGGCGGCTCATGCTTCCCGAAGGACACCCTGGCCCTGGCCCGCACGGCGCAGGAGGCCGGCGCGCCGCTGCGGCTGGTGGAAACCACCATTGCGGTGAACGAGGCGCGCAAGGCGGCCATGGCCCAGCGCGTGATAGACGCCTGCGGCGGCAGCGTGGCGGACAAGACCGTCGCCGTGCTCGGCCTGGCCTTCAAGCCGGAAACCGACGACATGCGCGACGCCCCCGCCCTGGTGGTGGTGCCGCAGCTTGCGGCGGCGGGGGCAAGGCTGCGCGCCTTCGACCCGGCGGCCATGGCGAATGCCAGGCCGCTGCTGCCGCAGGCGGTGCACTATGCCGAAGGCGCGCTGGACGCGGTGCAGGGCGCCGATGCGCTGGTGCTGCTCACCGAATGGAACGAGTTCCGCGCGCTGGCGCCCGCCCGCCTGAAGGCGGCGATGCGCGGCGACGTGCTGCTCGACCTGCGCAATGTCTATGATCCCGAAGCGATGCGGGCGGCGGGTTTCCGCTACAGCTCGATCGGCCGGAGCTGAGGAATACCCGATGACCGTCTTCAATCACCGCTTCGATTCCACCGTTCTGCGCGAATACGACATCCGCGGCATCGTGGGCAAAACCCTGAAGCCGGAGGACGCCTTCGCGATCGGCCGCTGCTTCGGCAGCATCGTGGTGCGCCAGGGCGGGAAGAGGGCGGCGGTGGGCTATGACGGCAGGCTTTCCTCGCCGGACCTGGAGCCACAGCTCGTGGCCGGGCTGCGCGCCTGCGGGCTGGAGGTGCTGCGCGTCGGGCTGGTGGCGACGCCGATGCTCTACTACGCGGCCTATGCACTGGAAGCCGATGGCGCGGTGATGGTGACCGGCAGCCACAACCCGCCCGACTACAACGGCTTCAAGATGATGCTGGGCAAGAAGCCCTTCTTCGGCGCCCAGATCCAGGAGATCGGCCGCATGGCGGCGGAGGGCGACGTGGTGCCCGCCTCCACCGAGGGCTGCGATGCCAAGGTGGACATCGCCGAGCGCTACCTCGCCCGGGTGCTGCAGGATTACGATGGCGGCACCCGCAAGCTGAAGGTGGTGTGGGACCCGGGCAATGGTTCGGGCAGCGAGATCACGCGCATGATCGCGGCAAGGCTGCCGGGCGAGCATCTGGTCATCAACGGGGATGTGGACGGGACCTTCCCCAACCATCACCCCGACCCGACGGTGGCGAAGAACCTGGAGCAGTTGATCGCCGCCGTGGCGAAGGAGAAGGCCGATATCGGCATCGCCTTCGACGGCGACGCCGACCGCCTCGGCGTGGTGGACAATGAGGGCCACATCCTGTTCGGCGACCAGCTCATGGTCGTCCTGGCGCGCGACGTGCTGAAGGCGAAGCCGGGTGCCACCATCATCGCCGATGTCAAGGCCAGCCAGGTGCTGTTCGACGAGATCGCCAAGGCCGGCGGCGCCCCGCTGATGTGGAAGACCGGTCATTCGCTCATCAAGTCCAAGATGGCCGAAACCGGCAGCCCGCTGGCCGGCGAGATGAGCGGCCACATCTTCTTCGCCGACAAATGGTACGGCTTCGACGACGCGCCCTATTCGGCGGTGCGGCTGCTCGGCGTCATCGCCCGCGCCGCTCAGCCGCTGAGTGCGATCCGCGCCGCCCTGCCGCAGGTGATCAACACGCCGGAACTGCGCTTCGACTGCCCCGAGGACCGCAAGTTCAAGGTGGTGGAGGAGGTGAAGGCCCGCCTCGCCGCCGAGGGCGCCAGGGTGCAGGCGGTGGATGGCGTGCGGGTGCTGACCGAGGATGGCTGGTGGCTGCTGCGCGCCTCCAACACCCAGGCGGTGCTGGTGGCGCGCTGCGAGGCGAGCAGTGAGGCCGGGCTGGAGCGGCTGAAGGCCGGGCTGGTGAAGCAGCTCACCGCCAGCGGCCTGGCGGCACCGGATTTCTCCGGCCAGAACGCCGGGCACTGATACCGGCCCGCATAAGTCTTGGCTTATGCGGGCCGGTATCCTGCGCGCAGGGTTGTCGGGTCCCCATCGCAGCCTTGCTG
>JAEWCI010000380.1 GCA_023390705.1 Pseudomonadota bacterium | reverse complement strand
GCTGATCTACACCATCCCGGTGCTGATTGAGTATTGCTCGAAGATTGCGCCGCTGGAGCCGGGCGACGTCATCGCCACCGGCACGCCGGAAGGCGTGGCCAGCTACCGCAACCCACCCGCTTGGCTGGTGCCGGGCGACACGGTCGAGATCGAGATCAGCGGCATCGGCATTCTGCGCAACCCGGTGATCGCCGAGCCGAACTAGCCTGCGCGCCGAAAACCGGCGCGATTCGGAGGAAGTAAATGTCCCGTCTTTCGTTGGGGGTGGCCGTTGCGGCCACCCTTGCCCTGGCTGCGCCCGCCGGGGCGCAGACCCTGCGCATGGGCGTCGGCGCACAGGTCACCTCGGTTGACCCGCATTACCACAACATCTCGCCCAACAGCGCTTTCGCAACGACCATCTTCGATACCCTGCTGGAGATGGATTCGCGCGCCCGCCCCGGCCCCGGCCTGGCGCTGCGCTGGCAGCCGGTGGGGAACGATGCCTGGGAGATCGAGTTGCGCCCCGGCGTGCGCTTCCACAACGGCAGCGAGTTCACCGCCGAGGACGTGGCCTTCACCATCGAGCGCGTCCGCAACGTACAGAACAGCCCCGGCTCCTACGCCACCTACCTCACCCGCATCCGCGGGGTGGAGATCCTCGGGCCGCACCGGCTGCGCCTGCTGACCGACGGGCCGGACCCGCTGATGCCGGTGAACCTCGCCGCGGTGCCGATGCTCGACCGCGAGACGCATACCGGCGCCACCACGGAAGCCTTCAACAGTGGCCAATTGGCCATCGGCACCGGGCCCTACCGCCTGCTCTCGCACCAGGCCGGCGACCGCATGGAGCTTGAGCGCAACGAAAACTGGTTCGGCCCGAAGCCCGCCTGGCAGCGGGTGGACTACCGGATGATCACCAATGATGCCTCCCGTACCGCGGCGCTGCTGGCGGGCGATGTGGACATCATCGACCAGGTGCCGACCAGCGACATCGAACGCCTCTCACGCGATCAGCGGCTGCGCATCTCGCGCGCGGACAGCCTGCGGCTGGTCTATTTCTTCCTCGACCATTCCCGCACCGGCACCAATCCCTTCGTTACCGACAACGACGGCAAGCCGCTTGAGCGCAACCCGTTCAAGGATATCCGGGTGCGTCGGGCGCTTTCGCTGGCCATCGACCGCAACGCCATCGTCAGCCGGGTGATGGAAGGCGTCGCGCGGGCCACCAACCAGTTCATGCCGCCCGGCGCCTTCGGTCATGTGCCGGAGCTGGAGCCGCCGCCGCGCGCCGACCTCGAGACCGCCCGCCGGTTGCTGGCCGAGGCCGGCTACCCCAACGGCTTCCGCCTGACCCTCCACGGGCCGAACGACCGCTACCCCAATGATGCCCGCATCGTCCAGGCGGTGGGCCAGATGTGGAGCCGCGTCGGCGTGCGCACCCAGGTGGAGGTAGCGCCCTATGCCAGCTTCATCACCCGCGCCAGCAGGCAGGAATTCGCCGCCTTCCTGGTTTCCTGGGGCAGTTCCACCGGGGAGCCCACGGCCGGCCTGCGTTCCGTCCTCGCCACCTGGAACCGCGAGCGCGGCATGGGCGCGGTGAACCGCGCGCGCTACTCCAACCCTGAATTCGACCGCCTGCTCCAGGCTTCGATGCAGGAGCTGGACGAGGAGAAGCGCGAGACGATGGTCCGCCAGGTCACCCGGCTGGCAATGGACGACGTGGCGATGATCCCGACGCATCTGCAGGTGAACATCTGGGCGATGCGCCGCGGCTTCACCCATCCCGGCCGCGTGGATGAGCGCAGCCGGCCGCAGGATGTGCGGCCGGAAGGCCAATAGCCGCGGAAGTACGGCCCGGCGGTGGCGCCGGGCCGAACGGCGGTTCAGCGCGCCGGGGCCGCCGGCCTGCTCGCTGAACGGGCGCCAGTCATCCCGGCACGGTCCCGCGGCACGCCCAGGCCACGCTGGCGAAGGAGCGCGGGCCATCCGGGCGGTTGGCGAGATAGGCCCGCCACACATGGTCCTTGAGAGTGGCAAGATCAGCCGCGCTGAGGCTGACGAGGAACTGGCCCACCGGGCCCTCGCCGGTAGCGAAGGGCTGCCAGTAATCCTCAAAGGAAGCGAATTCCATCCGGATCAGCAGGTTCTCCTCTACCACATCCAGCAAGCCGGTCCGGCGCCAGAGCTCTGCCATCTCACCCGGCGCGTCCAGGTTGCGGAACAAGGCCCTGGGCCGTGGCATGGTGGGATGGAGCACCGCGGCGGTGTCCCAGATGATGCGCGCGAAGGGCATGCCGCTGAATGCGTCCCATACCGCCGCCGTCACCGTCCCGCCGGGCCGCACGACGCGCCGCATCTCGGCCACGGCCCGGGCACCGTCGGGGATGAATTGCAGCACCAGCATGGAGAAGGCCCGGTCGAATGTCCCGTCCGCGAAGGGCAGCGCGCAGGCATCGCCCCGCCCGATGGTGATGCGGGGGTCGGTGTTGCGGGCGTGGGCGTAATCGACATAGACCTGCGCGTAATCAATGCCCGTAACGGCGCCGATATCGGCGAATTCCGGCAGGGCGAAGGTCAGGCTGCCCGTGCCGCAGCCGACATCCAGCACGCGCTCGCCATCCTCCAGGCCGCCGAACCGGATCAGCAGCGGTGCCAGCCGCCGGCTCCAGCGGCCCATCATCTGCTCATAGGCGGCGGCATTCTGCGCATTGAACATGCTGGACGGAACAGGTGCCGGATCGGGGGATGGCGGCATGGCTGCGCTCTCCTTTTACCGGTGCGCCGGGCCGTCATCGGCAAGGCCCGGGAATTATCTCCTGGTCCGTATCATTCAGCGAAGGGCGAGCCCGTCACGCCTCCGGCTCCCGGCACGGGCCGGGACCGCGGCCGGAACGGTAGGGCCACTCCGGGAATTGGCCTGGGGCATCCTATGCCCCACCGCCAATCGGGTCCACGATCCTCTTCGGGCTGGCACCGGGTGGCGCCGCCCCTGCCCTACTTCCCCTGCCAGCGCGGTGGCCGCTTCTCATTGAAGGCCAGCACGCCCTCCTGCCGGTCGGCGGTGCCGACGCAGCGGTTATAGGCCTCCACCTCCATGGCCAAGCCGGTCTTCAGGTCGGTCTCGGCGCCGATGGTCATGGCGCGCTTGGCCTGGCGCACCGCGATGGGGGCATTGGCGGCGATGCGGCCGGCGGCTTCCAGCGCGCTTTCCTGCAATTGCTCCAGCGGCATCACGCGGTTCACCATGCCCCAGCGCTCGGCCTCGGCGGCGGTGAAGGGGGCGGCGGAAAGCAGCAATTCCTTCGCCCGGCGCAGCCCCACGGCGCGCGAAAGGTTCTGGGTGCCGCCGGCGCCGGGGATGATGCCCAGCCGCACCTCGGTCAGGGCGAAGCGGGCATCCTCGGCGGCGTGGATGAAGTCGCAGGCCAGGGCCAGTTCGCAACCGCCGCCATAGGCCACGCCGTTCACCGCGGCGAGCACCGGGATGGGGCAGTCCATCAGCGTATAGTAGGCCTGTTCGAAGATGGCGTGCTGGCGCTGCCAGGTGGCGTCGCTCATGCCCTTCCGCTCCTTCAGGTCGCCGCCGGCGCAGAAGGCGCGGTCGCCGCTGCCGGTGACGATGACGGCGCGCCAGGCGCCGGGGTCCAGCAGCAAGCCCTGGAACAGCGCCAGCAAGTCCCGGCCCATCCGGGTATTCAGCGCGTTCATCGCCTGCGGCCGGTTCAGCGTGACGCGCAGCACATGCGGCGCCGGGCTGTCGCAGAGCAGGGTTTCGAACTCTGGCATGGTTTCGGTCATGGTGGCTTTCCCTCCGGTGCGGGCTGTGGTTAGCGTCCGCCCGGCACTTTGTCTGCCGCCGCGCACCATCCTGGAGGCCCCCGAGTAATGACGCAGCCGCTACCCCTCGCCGGGCTCAAGGTCATCGAGCTCGGGCACAGCGTGGCCGCCCCCTATGCGGCGCTGGTGCTGGCGGAGTTGGGGGCCGAGGTCGTGAAGGTGGAGAAGCCGGCCGGCGGCGACGATGCCCGCAAATGGGGCCCCCCCTTCGTGGAGGGCGCGGCCCCGATCTTCCACGCCCTGAACCGCAACAAGCGCAGCATCGCGGTGGACCTGCGCGATGCAGGGCAGCTCGCCCGGCTGCGGAAGATGGTGCTGGAAGCCGATGTGCTGATCCAGAACCTCCGCCCCGGCCAGGCCGAGGCGATGGGCCTTGGCGCCGCGGCATTGCTGGCGGAGAATCCGCGGCTGATCCATGCCTCGATCGGTGCCTTCGGGGCCAGCGGCCCGCTGAAGGAGGAACCAGGCTACGACCCGCTGATGCAGGCCTTCGGCGGGCTGATGAGCGTGACCGGCGAGCCCGGCCGGCCACCGGTGCGCTTCGGCTCCTCGCCCATCGACATGGGCTCCGGCATGTGGGTGGTGATCGGCGTGCTCTCCGCCCTGCTGAACCGCGGCATCACCGGCCGGGGCGGCGAGGTGGTGACCAGCCTGTACGAGACATCGCTGGCCTGGATGTTCTACCACCTCGCGCAGCAGCAGGTATCGGGCGAGGAGCCGGGCCGGCATGGTTCCGGCGCCGCGACCATCGTGCCCTACCAGGCCTTCACCTGCTCGGACGGCGACCTGGTGGTGGCGGCGGGGAATGACGGGCTGTACCGCAAGGTCTGCACCGCCATCGGCCAGCCGGAACTGGCCGACGACCCGCGCTATGTGACGAATGGGGAGCGGGTGAAGAACCGCGCCTCGCTCATCGGCACCCTGCAGCGCGCCTTCGCCGGAAAGACGCGGGAGCAGTGGATGGCGCTGCTGAAGCCGCTGGGCGTGCCCTGCGCCCCGGTGCAGAACGTGGCGGAGATCGCCGCCCATCCGCAGACCCTGGCGCTCGGCATCCTGCGCGGCCAGGCGCCGGGGCTGGTGCCGAGCTTCGGCCTGCCGCTTTCCTTCGACGGCGCACGCCCGGACCGCGATGGCCCGGCGCCGAGGCTGGGCGAGGGCAATGCCGAGCTGTTCGCGGAGTAGAGCGGATCGCGGACGGGCGTGAATCGCTCGACAGGGATGATCCGCAGCGGCTTGCGCGTCCAGGATGACGCGCGATCCGCCGTAGCCCGCTGGGCGGAAGGGGCCGCCCGGGAAGCGGCCTCCCTCCTGTTGCGGGTCGCGGCCCTGCGGTCAGCGGACTGAGAAAGCGGCGCGGGCGCTGATCTCCTGCCGTCCCTCGTTGTTGTAGAGGGAGGTGAAGTAGCGGATCTCGTAGCTGCCGGGCGCGAAGGGCCCGATCTCGATGGGCTGGGCTGCCGCGCTGTAGATGCCGCGGCGGAACAGGAAGCGGGTGTTGCCCTGGTTCGGGTCGGCGTCCGGGGTGCCGGCCGGCCCCACCACCAGCGTGTCGCGGTTGGGGTGCGGGAAATTCTGCAGGGTCACGGAGAGGCGTTGACCAACCCGTGCCAGCTCCGGCTCGACCAGGATGTGCTCCTCTCGCCCGACGACCGGGCCAAGGGAAGCAGCGGGC
>JAEWCI010000126.1 GCA_023390705.1 Pseudomonadota bacterium | reverse complement strand
CCACCACGGGCAAGGCCCCGGGCTGGGGCGCGCCGCCGACGGAGGCGCGGCACGCCACCGAGCATTCCCAGCCAAACCTCAGCGAGGAGCGCGGTGAGGACCCTGCCGCGGGCCATATCGACAGCCCGGTCGCGCCCGGAGAGGCGCAGGCCGGCGATCTTTCCGAGGCTGGCGCCAATCTCGGCGGCCCGGTCGATGTCTTTCCGCTGCGCGGCCGGCCCCGGCGGGAGCGACCCGAAGGGTAACCGGGGCCGGGAAAGGAGGCGACGGCCCGCCCCTTTTCTGGGCCCTGCCCAGTAGCCCTCCTTTGATCTCGGGGGCAGGGCCGCTGCGGCGGCTTGGGATGGCGTTTACGAAGCAGGTGGTCCGGGCGCTGGCGTCCTGTCTTCCACGGACGGCTGCCGGCTTGCCGGGCGCAACTTGCTGCCCGGGCTCGCGGCCATGAAGCCCGCGTCCCCGGCTGGATACGGCCCCGCCTGCCACGCCAGGCTGGCAGGGGCGGCACCGCGCAACCCGCTTGCAACGGCCGATACACTCCCTTCGCGCAATACGGGTTTGCGACTCGCCTCACATCGGTTTCCATTCCGCCTGGACCCGCGCGAGCAATGGACGCGGGCAGGTCGGAAGGAAGCGACAATGAGTCAGGGAATGATTGCCTCCATGCGCCGGGCCGCCGTTACGGCCCAGGACGGGCCCGGTGGCCCATCGCGCTGGGAATCATCGGCGCCCATCCGCTATCCCGACCCCGACGTCGTGGTCCTTGACCCGCGCTTCCAGCACATGGTGCTCGGCCATGCCGCAATAGAGCGCATTGCCACGGGCTTCCGCTTCACCGAGGGACCGGCCTATTACGGCGACGGGCGATACCTGCTGTTCTCCGACATTCCCAACGATGCCCTGCTGCGGTGGGACGAGGTCACCGGCGCCGTCGCCACGCTGCGCAACCCCGCCGGCCACCCCGATGGCAATACGCGCGACCGGCAGGGACGGCTGATCACCTGCGAGCTCGGCAGCCGCACCCTGACGCGCACCGAGCATGACGGCAGGGTGACGGTCCTCGCGGCTGCGTTCCAGAGCACGAGGCTGACCGGACCGAACGACGTCGTGGTGAAATCCGACGGCTCCATCTGGTTCAGCGACAATGGCGCGGGAATCCGCAACAACTATCTCGGCGACAAGGCTCCCCAGGAGATGCCGTTCCGCGTCTATCGCCTGGATCCCGAGAGCGGCGAACTCAGCATTGTGATAGACGATATGGAGCGCCCTAACGGACTCTGCTTCTCGCCGGACGAGTCTCGCCTGTACGTGGTCGATACCCCGGGCACCGGGGCCAAGACCACGCATGTCTATGACATGGTGGACGGCAGGCCTGCCAACGGGAGGCTGTTCTTCGATGCCACCCCCGGCTATGCCGATGGCATCCGCTGCGACACCGAGGGCAATGTCTGGTGCGGCTTCTCTGGCGGCCCCGGCCAGGATGGCGTTGCCGTCTTCGCACCGGACAGCACGCTGATAGGGCGCATCCTGCTGCCGGAGCGTTGCGCCAACCTCTGTTTCGGCGGCCGCAAGCGCAATCGCCTGTTCATGACCGCCAGCCAATCCGTCTATGCCCTCTACGTCGATGCCCAGGGTGTTGCCGGAGGCTGAACCCACAGGCAGGTGCCATGCGGCACAAGTGCCGGCATCTATGCCGGGAAGCCTGCGCGCCGGTGCAGGCTTCCATAGGGGGGATTGCACGGGCTCCGCAGAATGGGACGGCGCAGGGAATGGCGCCATTGCCCCGCCTGCGCCGTTCAGGACACCGGCGCGATCCGCTCCTCCAGAATCGGCTTCCGCCGGTGGGCAAGCCGTGGAATTGCGAACAGCCCGGGAATGGGCTCCAGCAGCTTTCCCAGACCGAGGGCCAGGGCAACCGCCGCCAGGGTCAGGCCGAGCACCCAGGGAATATCGGCCAGCCCGCCAGGTGCGGGCATGACGCTGAGCACCAGCCGAAGGCTGATGGTGTGCAGCACATAGACGGCGAGCGTATTGCGTCCCACCAACTGCAGCAGCGCCGCGAGGCCCGGCACGCGCCGTGTCAGCCAGACGGAGAGACCGAGTTCCACCGGCATTGCCAGCAGCGAGAGTGCCGCGACGACAGCGGGGTCCCGCAGGATACGCTGATGGTGCGCCAGGGCAGCCAGGATCAGGCAGGTCGCACCCAGCGGCAGGAAAATCCGCAGCCGGCCCAGCCGCGGCACGGCATCACGCAGCCGGTCTCCACCCAGGATGCCCAGCATGAAGTAGGGAAAGTGGTAGAACCGGTCAATCACGGGCAGGCCGATTGCGTTGCCGAGGTGCAGCAGGCCGGGCACGGCAAGGGCAAGCGCAAGCACCGCCTGCACCGTAGTTGGCAGACGCCGCAGCAGAAGCGCCGCGGCGTAGAATAGCATCAAGGCGTAGAGGAACCAGACATTGTTCCAGGTGACCAGCAACGCCGCAGCCGGGCTCTCCATCTTGGCATAGACTTCCTGGATGACCGGTGAGCCCAGATCCCGCAATGCCCAGGCATGGACCAGGGCATAGATGCCGAGCCAGAGCGGGTACAGCCAGGCATAATGCAGCACGCGCCGGCGCAGTACCTCGCCGGCGGAGCGGCGCAGAAGCCCAGCGGAAAGCATGCCTGAAACAAGGAAGAACATCGGCATGCGGAGCGGGAAGAGCGCATAGTCGAACAGGCTGACGACGAGCACCTGGTTCCCGATCTGCTGTGTCACGCTGTCGCCGTGCAGCAATACCACCAGGATCATCGTGATCCCTCGGGCGGTATCCATCCAGGTTACACGCTGCCTGCCGTTGCCCGTCATCGAAGCTTCAGAAGCTCGTGGCGTGACAGAGCTTCCCGGGATGATGTCTGCCATGGGCCCTGTCTATCTGCCGCGCTTCCGGCCACTGGTTCAAACTGTCGTAAAGCTCGCCGATACAGAGTCACGTCGTCGTAGCGGCGTTGCCGTTGCAGGGCCGCCTGATCCGTCGGCTTGGCGACAAGCAGGGCACGCAATCAATACGGTCGCTTCATGCCCGAATCGCGGCACGAGATCCGGCACAGGAGGGGTTGCGCACTGGCCGGTGCCCGGAGGCCGTTGCCCGGTGCCAGACGGCGGCCACGCCGGTGCGCAGCCGCCACGAATTCTTGCGTACCACTCAAGCAGGGATTGGCAACGATCCCGCCTCTCCGACGTTGCGCGGCTGGGACCTTTCAGGCCTGGTGCGGTGCACCACCGCGCGGGCAGCACTAGCAAGGACAAACTACGATGCGCATCACAACGCGAATGGTCACGCTGATGGCGGCGCTGCTCAGCATGGGCGCGTTGGCCGCCTGCACGGCGTCGGGCAGCGGCTCCTATGGCGGGACGGGCTCATACAGCGGCAGCGTCAGCCCGACCGGCGCGCATTCCGGCGGCGGCACCACGGCCAGTGGCGCCTCCAGCGGCGTGACGGCGGGCTCCAGCGCCGGGTCAGCGGCGGCGACCCGATAAATTGAACCTGCCAGGAAGACTCCTGGACGGATCAACCCTGCCCGGGCGGTGACGCTCTGGGGCGGATTCACCCCAAATGGTCGGAGTCCGCTTCAGGCCTTACCCCCGGGCTGCACACCAACGGCATTCTCCGCATCGGCATGCCAGGCCGGCATTCGCATCAGAACAGGACGGCACCGCCAGCAAGACGGGAATAGCGCTGCGCGCGGCGGAACCTCGCGGAATGCCGAAGCCTGAAATCCCCGAGATCATGGGGGGGTCCCATGGAGCCGCTGAATGCAAGCGCGGTTTCCAGTGTGTGGCGAATGCCCGGCAGGCAGTGAAAGCGGCTATCATGCGTGACACGGACCTTGCAAGCCGAAATATTACGGAGGAGCAGTTGGCGACACCGGGCGTTCCCATTACCGAGGCTGTCGGCGACCATAGGAGCGACCGCTGGTTCCTGTTCTCGATCCTCGTCATGGCAGCCGCGGAGGTTGGGGTCGTGCTCCTGCTGCTCGTCTAGGATCATCGTGTCGCACCGTGCGGAATACCAGCCCGGCGGCAGCCCATGCAGGAGTGGCCGCTGCCCCGCGGGAGGAGTCCCGAGCCGGCAGCCACTCCTGCCATTGTCGCGGCAATGGCCCTAATGCAGTGCGATTTGCCCATTGGCGTAGCGCAGTTCCGCCGGATGTATGT
>JAEWCI010000062.1 GCA_023390705.1 Pseudomonadota bacterium | reverse complement strand
GAGTTTCCTGGTCGGCGCCGGCTGGGCCCTGGACCGGTGGAGCCAGGCACGGCAACTGGCGGAGGACAAGCGGGCGGAGAGCGAGCGGCAGGCCGATGACCTGGCGCGACTGCTCGCCGCCAACCGGGACCTGGACGATGCGCGCCGCCAGGCGCTGGCCGCCCGTGACCAGGCGGACGAGTTGGCCGAGCGCCTGAAGGAGGCCGAGGCGGCGCTGGCCGCGCTGCAACGCGCGCGGGGGGTGCTGCCGCCCCGCTTCCCGACACCGGCGCCCAGCCCTCCCGCTTCCGTGGACCAGGCGACGGAAATCGCGCCGGCGGCCATGGCCCGGCAGGCCACCACGGCGGCCACGGCATCATCCGGTTCGGGAGCGGTCTGCGAGGGCGCGATCTGGATCGGCTCCGGCGCCACCACCAACCTGCGGGCGGCGGGGAATGACGATGCCGGGCGCGGTGTCGCCGCCAGCGACATCCAGCCGAACCAGAATTTCGTCTCCATGGCCAATATCCGCCTGCGCCGCGGTCTGCCCAGCCGGGACGGCTATGTGCAGGAGGAGACGATCGGCATCGTGCCGCAGGGCGCGGAGGTGGTGGCGCTCGGTCAACCGGTTTCCTATCCGCGGCCCACGGGCGTGCAGTACTGGCTGCCGGTGCGCGTCGCGGGACAGGTCTGCTCGCTCGTCTATTTCCAGTTCGCCGGCGGCACGCCCGCCGACGCGCGTGCCCTGGCCGAAGCGCTGGCGGGCCGCGGCTACCTGGTCCCCGGGCAGGAGCAGCTTCGTACTGCGCAAGGCCTCTCCGAAATCCGCTACTACTATGAGGATGATGCCGGCCGGGCCGAGCAACTCGCCCGCGATGCCACCGCCGCGGCGCAGCAACTCGGCTTCGCGCGCGGGCGGGAGATTCGCCCCGTCTCCTACACCGGCTGGACACGCCAGAAACCCGCGCGCGGGACGTTGGAATTATGGCTCGACCTGACATCCCGCTGAGCGAGTGGCGGGCGGGAGGGGCGGCACTCGCCCGGCTGCCAGGACGACCAGCGCGCGATCACCGCAGGAAACGGTCTGCATGCAGATCCTTGTGAGCTACGCCCGCAATGACCTGCTTGACGACGAGCACCCCAAGCCATTCCTTGAATCCCTGGCGTAAGAGTCGCAGAAGCGTCGGGGTGCGAAGGCGGATCTCCTGTACCGGGACCACGGGCAACTGCGCGTGGGGGGGTGACTGGTCGGAGAAGCTTGGCGCGGTGCTCGGCAATTGCGGCATCCCGCTGGCGATCTGCTCTCCCGGCCATGCGGATCTCGCGCGCCATGCGCAGCCGGTGGACTATGTGTTCCGGCCGTTTGGCGGGCGGCTCGCCTATCTGGACCTCGTCTCCGCCGGGCGGCAGAGCGGGCACCATGCGGCACGGGTCAGCCATTTCGACCGGGACCGCTTCTTCACCGTCTTCGGCGGCGGAATCTTCTGGAAGCCGTGAAGGCTGGGTTGCGTGCCAGCTACGACGGCATCCTGATCGACAGCCGCACAGGCGTCAGCGACACCGCCGGCATCTGCACGGTTCAGATACCCGACGATCCTGTCGCCTGCTTCACGCTGAACCGCCAGACCCTGACCTCCGGCGCGACCGGATGCAGACAAAGGCAATGCGCCTCTTTGACGGACTGCTCACCCAGATCCCGCCACCGCTGCGGGAACGCTACTGGGGCGAGGCCGCGGTCCGCTACGAGGACGGAGGCACCGACTACATTGCGGGATTCTGGCAACTGACGGCCGAATGGCTCCTGGCGCAGCAGACCGGGGCAAGGCGGCGCCAGGCAGCCGAGTTGCGCGAGTTCTGTCGAAGGAGGCTGGAGGCGCTGGCCATGAGAGCCGAGGAATCAGGCCGCTGGTGGACGTTGCCGCCGTCACCTTCATGCGCGACCAGGCCGCCCGCGAACCGGGATAGCCGCGGGGCCATCCCGGACCACCACCCGAGAAGGGGAGGGCCG
Source organism: Pseudomonadota bacterium (assembly GCA_023390705.1). Classification (GTDB taxonomy): domain Bacteria; phylum Pseudomonadota; class Alphaproteobacteria; order Acetobacterales; family Acetobacteraceae; genus JAEWCI01. The sequence continues at coordinate 4,458 of JAEWCI010000062.1, read as the reverse complement.
CCATGCCCGAACCAGCCGTGCAGCGGCACGCCTCAAGGGCTCGGACCGGCAATCCAGGGCCGGTCACGCAAACAGCGCGCGGCGTCGATCCGCCGCGACATCTTCAGCTTGGCCAGGAGATTATGGACGTGATTCTTCACCGTCGCGGCGCTGAGGGAAAGATCCCGGGCGATCTCCTTGTTGCTGAATCCACGCCCGAGCAATTGCAGGATCTCGCTCTCCCGGCGTGTCAGGGGTGACCCCGTGGCCGGTGCCGCCAGATCCAGATCCGGGCGGAACACGGCGCGCATGAGCCCTGCCGTGATCTCGGCCGAGCAATGGGCGCCGCCCCGTGCGACTTCGTTCAGCAGCGGGACGAGCCTTGGAAACGGGATATCGCGGGAGATGTAGCCGCTGAACCCTGCCCTGGCGCAGCGGATCACTTCCGCACGCTGCTCCTGGAGCCCCAGGGCGAGCAACTTCATGTCCGGCCGCTCCACCGCGAGCAGGCGCACTTCGTCCAGGTCGATCCCGCCGGTTACATCGAGCAGCGCGATCTCCGCCGCGTAGTTCCTGAGCCGCTGGCAAAGTCTGTCGAAATTCTGCACGACGCCGGCCACTTCGACCGAGGCTTCCGGTTGCAGCGCCTGCGCCAGCCCCTCGCCGAACAGCCGGACATCGGTGACGATGACCAGCCGGATGGCCATGGCACGCCCCATCCGCGATGGGCAGCCGCCGCTATCCTGCGTTCCTATGGTCTGAGCCGGCGCTGACTCTGACACGGGCCCCCGCTCCCTTTGGCATTGGACCAGGATTGAGTAGTCCTGCGCAGTTTCATTTCACGATTTGTATATAATCGAGGATAGACAAGGGATCACTTGCCGGTGATCACCAACCCGGCCCGGGGTGGTACCTGCCCCGCGGCACGATCCTGATCAGCGCGGACGCCGGAGGCGAAGGAATTCGGGTGCTGCAGATGGGCGCGAAAGCCCTGCGGCAATCGCCCCCGGCGCTGAAGGAATGATGACAGCGGCCTGGGCCATATCCGGGCCATCCGCCTGGACCGATTTCAGACCATCCGGGTCCATGGCCCGCCACCAGGGCCGAGTCCGAGGATGACCCCCATGGCGGGCTCCCTGCACTCCTCCACACAGCGGCGCATTCCGGTGCTCATCGCGGAAGCGCGCAGGGATATGCTGGGGACGGTCCTGGCAAGCGCTGTCATGAACCATGCCGGGATGACCTTGCTCGACCGCATCCCTGCCAGCCAGGCCGGCGCCACCCTGAAGGACCATGGCGGCCGCTGCGTCCTGCTCCTGCTGGGGCAGGGCAAGGCCCATCGCGCGGCAGCGGCGCGCTTCCTCACCCGCCATCCGGATCTCGTCGTGATCAGGATCGACATGCCAGAGGCAGGCATCGCCATCTGCCTGCGCCAGATCGGCCTGGGCCAACTGATGGAAACCATGTGCAGCCTCTACCTGGCCGACCTGCCGGGGAGCGGCAGCGGCCATCACCTTGGTCATGGAGGTTGCCATTCCTAGCCAGGGCCCCGCAGCGGAACAGGCTCGCACTCGCTTCCGCGGCCCGCGAGAGGGAGGCCGCGCGTTCCATTGCCGCGCTGGCATCAGCCGGGCGGAAAGGCGGCCCGGCCCGCTGCCTTCGGCGGCCTTCCGGAATCCATGACGGGCCGCGGCGATGTCCTCCTACTCGATCATTCAGGACACCGGCCTGGAACTCCGCCAGCGGATCTTCGCCGCGCTGGATGCGACACCGGATACGGATTTCGGGCTGAACGGCAACATCGACAGGATACGGATCGCGCCACCGGGCGAAGACCTGCCGGACGGCACCCTCGCGGCGCTCTATCTCTATCACATCGAGATCGACCGGCACCTGCGCAACCAGCGTGCCCTGCCGGACCGCGATGATCCCTCGCTTCAACGCAAGCCGCCCCTGCCGCTGCAACTTCGCTTCCTCTTTGTCCCGGTCGATGCCGACGACACGGTCAACCACCTCGTCCTGGGGCGGGTCCTGCAGCATTTCCAGGATCAGCCCTTCATCACCACCCTGGCCGGCCGTCCCCTCGATGACAGCTTCGGCGGGGCGTCGCCGGTATTGCGGGTGAAGCCCGACATGCTGACACTCGAACAGCTCAGCCAGCTCTGGAACGCGCTCTCGGCCCCCTACCGCCTCTCGGTCGCCTTCCTGGTCGATACCGCCGCGGTTGACAGCGGCGAAGCGCCCCGGCGCGTGCCGCGGGTGGATGAGTTCCTGGCGGCAACCGGCGTGACCGGAGGGAAGTGAGCCATGCTGCACTTCGCCGATACGCGCCTTGCCGTGCGGCAGAACCTGGCGACGGGGCGGCTCTCCCAACGCATCACCGGGCGCGGGCTGGCGGCGGTTTCCGCCACCCTGTCCGTGCAGGCAGGGCAGGGGCCGCGCCTGCCGGTCGCGGCACGCTTCCTGAAGCGGGCTGAGGGCTACTTCGCCTTCAGCATCCTGCCCGAACGTGACATGCCCGATCTCTCCGCGGCGGCGAGCGTGACGCTGCGCGCCGAATTCCATCTCGGCTCCCGTCCTCCGGTCCTCTCCGAACGCGCGGTCGCCGGCAGCGCCCTTGCCCTGGCGGAGCAGGTGCGCAGCGTCGCAGGGCAGCAGGTGACGCTGCGCATCGTCGCTGGCGCGCCCATTGACCTCTCGGTCGCCGCCGATCCCGCTCCGGTCGCCCTCCAGGGCATCGTGCTGCGCAACCACGACCCCGCCCAGCCCGCGGCGGGCGTCCGCGTCGCGGCGGGGCCGGCCCAGGCCCGGACCGATGCGCAGGGCCGCTTCTTCCTGCCGGCCCTGCCGCTCCTGGCCGAGGTGCTGCTGGAACTGACCGAGAACGGCAACGCCACCAACCACCCGTTCCGCATCGACTACGACCGAGCTGTCAACAGCGCCACCCTCTCGCTGCCCGGCTAGCGCGAGGACCAGAAGGAGAGCTGGCCCATGCCCGAATATCTCGCTCCCGGCGTCTATGTGGAGGAAATCCCCTCGGGTTCGAAGCCGATCGAGGGTGCGAGCACATCAACGGCGGCCATGGTCGGCATGACCCAGCGGGGCCCGGTGAACCTGCCGACGCTCGTGACCTCCCTCGGCAGCTTCTCCCGCATCTTCGGGGGCTACCTGCACCCCGATCTCTTCCCCGATGGGCGTGACGCGCTGCCTTATGCGGCGGAGGGCTTCTTCGTCAATGGCGGCAGCCGGCTCTATGTCGTCCGTGTCGTCGGGGAGGATGCGGACGAAAGCACGCTGACCCTGCCGGCCCTGGCGACGGGCGAGGCGGCGGGCGCGCGCACGCTCAATGCCGCCGCCCAGGCCGGTGCATCCACGATCGAGGTGGCCAATCCCGCGGGCATCGCCTCCGGCGATCTCCTGATGATCGCCGACGGCACGCGCAGCGAGGCGGTGCGCGTGGCCGCCGTGAACCCCAGCCTGCTGCTTGCCGGCCGGCTCGCCAATGCCTATGCGGCCGGCAATGTGGCGACCCTGCAGACCGCGACGGCGACGGCGGGAGCCTTGCAGGCCGATCTGACGGCCGGGGCCACGCAGCTCCAGCTCAGCGATGCCACCGGCGTAGCGGTGAATGCCGTTCTCTGGTTGCGCGACAGCGGGCCGGACCGGGGGCTGGACGAGTTCGTCACCGTCAGCGCCGTCACACCAGGGCCGCCGGCGACAATCGATTTCTCCCCGCCGCTCGCGAACGACCATGCCGCCGCCTCGACCCTTTCGGTACTGGCCGACAGCGCCACGACGGTCGCCCTGACCGCCGATACGATCGCCGGCCGCGATCCTGCCGTCCTGCCGGTGCCGAGCGGCGCAGGCTTCGCACCCGACAGCGCCATCCGCATCACCGATGGCGCCGCCGCCAACGAGTTCGCGGTGCTCACCGCGGTGCAGACCGATCCGGGATCGGTGAACCTGGTAGCGCCTCTCGCGCTTTCCCATGCCGCGGGCACCGAGCTGTCGCGCACTGCTCCCGCGCTCGAGGTCCATGCCCTCTCGCCCGGCCTCTGGGGCGACAGCCTGAGGGTCTGGACACGCGAGGCGGCGCAGGTCCAGACCGTGCTGAGTGCCGCCGCGGCGGCGACCGACGACACCATCACCCTGGCCACCGCCTTCGGCCTCTTCCCCGGCTCGGTGCTTTCGGTCGGCGGCACCACGGCCGAAGTCTCCAGTGTCAATGCGGCGACAGGTGCCGTGACGCTTACCAGGCCGCTCGGCACCGCCCATGATGCCGACACGGCCGTCACCAGCCGCGAGTTCTCGCTGATCGTGGAGCGGATGGAGGATGGCAAGGCGGCTGAAAGCGAAACCTTCGAAAAACTCTCGCTCGCGTCCGGCCATCCGCGGAACGCCCTGGCGATCGTCGGTTCCTGGAACAACGCGACGGACACGCCGTCGCGCGGCGGCGCATCCAACCTCATCCGCCTTGCC
>JAEWCI010000028.1 GCA_023390705.1 Pseudomonadota bacterium | reverse complement strand
GCCCAGCCCCGCCCTGGCCGAAGCCGCCGCGCCGCCCCCTGCCCGGCTGCCGGGCCTGCTCGATATCGCCGTCTGAGAAGGAAACCCCCGCCATGTCCGGCAGCATCCAGTCCAGCACGGCCGCCGCCACCGGCGCGGCCAGCCAGGCACGCGGCGGCATCGGCGCGGCCAGCCAGGCACGCGGCGGCATCGGCGCGGACTTCAACGCCTTCCTGCGCATGCTGACCGCGCAGTTGCAGAACCAGGATCCGACCAAGGCCATGGACACCAACCAGATGACCCAGCAACTGGTGGCCTTCGCCCAGGTCGAGCAGCAGATCACCATGAACGGCAATCTCGACCGGCTGATCTCCCTGCAGCAGACCACCCAGCTCACCACCGCCGCGCCGCTGATCGGCAAGCTGGTGGAGGTGGAGAGCGACCGGCTCTCGCTGCAGGATGGCGTCGCCCGGCTGCGCCTGCCCGCCGCCGGCGCCGCCACCCAGGCGCGAATCCAGGTGCAGGATGCCTATGGCCGCATCCTGCGGGAAGCGAGTGTCGCGCTCGGCGCCGAGCGGACCACCTGGCGCTGGGACGGCAGGGATGCCGCCGGCCGCGCCCTGCCGGACGGCGCCTATGCCGTGGTGGTCACCGGCCTCGACGGCAGCGGCGCGGCGCAGCCCATCCCCGCCGCCGGGGTGCTGGCCCGCGCCACCGCGGCGGAGCGGCATAATGGCGAGCTGCGGCTGGTGATGGGCGGCCTTTCCCTCGGATTCGACCAGGTGCGGAGCATGGATCTGGCCGAATGATCCGGCCGCAGCGGGTGCCCGACCGATTACCGCAAGGGGGCATTCCTCCTGCGCATGCCACCCCGGCTTCACCGCGCCGCGCATTGACGCCATGATCGCCCCCGCATTGCGGAGGAAGCGCGGCATGAGCGACAAGCCGGTTGTTCGTTACGAGGTAGTGGACGGCATCGGGGTGATCACGGTGGACTACCCGCCGGTGAACGCCCTCGGTCCCGGCGTCTCGGACGGCATCGTCGAGGCGGTGGACAAGGCCCAGAACGACCCCGCGGTGAAGGCCCTGGTGCTGATGGGCGCCGGGCGCAGCTTCATTGCCGGCGCCGATATCCGCCGCTTCGGCACGCCGCGCCCGCCCTCTCCGCGCCGCAGCTACCAGGCGCTGGAGGAGAGCAACAAGCCGGTGGTCGCCGCCATCCATGGCTATGCCCTCGGCGGCGGCCTGGAGAACGCGCTCTGCTGCACCTGGCGCATCGCCGTGCCCAGCGCCAAGGTCGGCCTGCCGGAAGTGCTGATCGGCATCCTGCCCGGCGGCGGCGGCACCCAGCGCCTGCCGCGCCTGATCGGGCCGAAGGCGGCGTTGGAGATGATCGTCACCGGTCGCCATGTGCCAGCGCCGGAGGCCAAGGAACTCGGCATCATCGACGCGCTGATCGAGGGCAAGGACCTGCGCGCCGAGGCGATCGCCTTCGCCAAGTCCATCATCGGCAAGCCGCTGCGGCGCCTCAGCGAGATGCCGACGCCGCCCGCCGAGCCCGGCCTGTTCGACAAGATGCGCAGGTCGATCGAGCGCAAGGCGCGCAACCAGAAGGCGCCGTACAATTGCATCGCCGCGGTGGAGGCATCGGTGAAGCTGCCCTTCGCCGAAGGCATGGCCGAGGAGCGCCGGCTCTTCTCCGAACTGGAGAATGCCGACGAGGCGAAGGCCCTGCGCTACGCCTTCTTCGCCGAGCGCGAGGTGGCGCGCATCCCCTTCCTGCCCAAGGACGCCAAGCTGCCGGAGATCAAGACCGTCGCGGTGGTCGGCGCCGGCACCATGGGCGGCGGCATCGCCATGAGCCTGGCCGATTTCGGCTTCCCGGTGAAGCTGGTGGATGCCTCCCCGGAGGGGCTGGAGCGCGGCCTGCAGCGCATCCGCGACAACTACGCGGTCAGCGTGAAGCGCGGCAGCATCACCCAGGCGCAGATGGATGAGCGGCTGCCGCGCATCCAGCCGGTGGAGAAGATGGAGGACATCGCCGATTGCGACGCGGTGATCGAGGCGGTTTTCGAGCAGCTTCCGGTGAAGCAGGAGATCTTCGCCAGGCTCGACGCGGTGATGAAGCCCGAGGCGATCCTGCTGACCAACACCTCGGCCATCGACATCGACAAGATCGCCGGCGCCACGAAGCGGCCGGAGATGGTGGCCGGCGCGCATTTCTTCGCGCCCGCCAATGTGATGAAGCTGCTGGAGGTGGTGGAGGGCAGCAGGACCTCCCCCGTCGTGCTGGCGGCGGCGATGAAGCTGGGCCGCGAGATCGGCAAGATCAGCGCCTATGCCGGCAATTGCGACGGCTTCGTGGCCAACCGCAGCCGCATCTACTTCACCATGGAACAGAACCTGATGGTGGAGGAAGGCGCCCTGCCGGAGCAGATCGACCGGGTGATGGTCGAATTCGGCTACCCCATGGGTCCCTTCGCGGTGAACGACATGTCGGGGCTGGATGTCAGCTACTTCACCCGCCGCCGCCGCAAGGCCGAGGACCCGAACTACCGCATGCTGCCGATTCCCGACCGGCTGGTGGAGAGCGGCCGCAAGGGGCAGAAGACCGGCGCCGGCTGGTACCGCTACGAGAAGGGCGACCGCACCCCGCATGTGGACCCGGAGGTGCATCGCATCATCAAGGAAGTGGCGGCCGAGCACGGCATCGAGCAGCGTGCGTTCTCCGACCAGGAGGTGCTACACCGGCTGCTCTTCGCCGGGCTGAACGAAGCCTGCAAGATCCTGGAGGAAGGCAAGGCGCTGCGGGCCAGCGACATCGACGTGATGTGGCTGAACGGCTTCGGCTTCCCGCGCTATCGCGGCGGGCTGATGTTCTGGGCCGACAGCATCGGCGCGCGCGACATCTACAACCAGATCGCCGCCTGGCACCAGCGCTACGGCGACCGCTGGCGGCCGAGCAACCTGCTGCGCGAGGTGGCGGAGCGCGGCGGCAGCCTGCGGGAGATCAAGTCCTCCCGCATGGGGCAGTAGGGCTGGCCGCGGCGGCGTGAAATCCCACGCCGCCGGTTCCGGCCTTCCTTTCGCGCCAGGGCCGCCCTGCTCCATGCCGGTTGCGGGGCAGGCGGCTCATGGCGGCTTCTCGCAGATCGCACCGTAGTGGTAGGGCGGCAGTTCGACGACCCGCACCGGCCGCAGCCCCGCCTCCGTAGCCGCCGCCGCCACTTCCTCCGGCGTCATCCGCATCTCCGTCCGCGGCCCGCGAGGCTGGCCGAGGACGGTGGTCTCCTCACGCGGGCGCCGGTGCCAGTTGACGACGGCGAAGCACCCGCCCGGTTTCAGCACGGCGGCGGCGGCCCGCGCCAGCCGCGGCTTCTCGGGCACGCCATGGAAGGTGTTGGCGATCAGCACGAGATCCGCCGGGCGGCACAGCATCCGGGCGAGATCATAGGCGTCGCCCCTGATGAAATCGCAGGCCGCGGCATTGCCGGCCAGGACCACGTGCTCCCGCGCGAGTTCCAGCATCCGCGGATCAATGTCGATCGCGACGACATGCCGGGCCAGCCTCGTCAGCGGCGCGGTGAAAAGGCCGTCGCCGCAGCAGAGATCAACGGCCATTTCCATGCCAGGCGTGATGCCGAGATCGGCGAGCACCTGACCGGGCCGGGGCCAGAGCGCATGCCACCAATCGGGGTCCGGCATCGAGGTGGCGGGGAAGAAACCTTCGGATGTCGAGCCACTCGTCATGAGGCACGCCCTCATCTGCCCGGCCCGCGCAGGCCGCCGGAGGAGAATGCCGCGCCGGCGTCAGCCACGCCACCCGCATGTCCGGCACCGCAACGGGCGCGCAACCGCCATGGCGAAGGCGCCTGCGCGATGCCTACCCCTCCTGCACCGCCCCCTGGGCCAGCATGGCGGTGCGCAGCGCGTCCGGGATCGGCAGCTTGGCGCCGTCCTGCTGGCGCACCACCACCAGCACGGCGCGGCAGGTGAAGACCGCGCCCTGCTTCCACACCGCGTATTCGTGCACGAAGCTGCTGCGGCGGAGCGAGGCCGGGCGCAGCGTCAGCAGCACGCGGTCGTCATAGCCCAGCGGCTTCAGGTAGCGCGCTTCCAACTGCGCCATCACCGGGCCGGGCTGGTCCGGCCGGAACACCCCGCCCAGCTCCAGCCATTGCGTGCAGCGCAGGTCCTCGCACAGCGCCAGATAGGCGGCATGGTTCACATGGCCGTAGAGGTCGCACTGGTCCCAGCGGATGCGGTGCGGCAGCCAGGCCGCCCAGTCACCCTCCACCCCGTATTCGGCGCGCAGTTCCGGCGTCATCGGCAACTCCCTCTCTACGGCGCCTTCCTACCATGCCGGGGCCTGGACGGCGCCCCCGCGCCGGCGCAACTTACCGGCCAAGCGAACAGCTCCGGGGGATTCATCCATGAAACGACGCAACCTGCTGCTGGCAGCGCCGGCGGCGCTGGCCCTGCCCGCCCTGGCCCGCGCCCAGACCGGCTGGCCGCATGAAAAGCCGGTCGAGGTCATCATTCCCTACCCGCCCTCGGGCGGCGTGGACACCATGGCACGGGTGGTGCTGAACCATGTCGCGCCGCGCATCCCCGGCTTCCGCTACGCCGTGGTGAACCGCCCCGGTGCCGCCGGGCAGATCGGCTTCGAGGCCACCTTCAACGCCGCGCCGGACGGCTATACCATCGGCGCCGTCACCAACAACGCCATGCACGGCCATGCCATCGAGAGGCGGCCGCGCTACCGGCCGGAAGACTACACCTTCATCGCCAATGTCGTGGACGACCCCGGCGGCTTCTGGGTGGATGCCAATTCGCCGCTGAAGACGCTGGCGGATCTCCAGGCCGCGGCCAAGGCACAGCCGGAAACCTTCGCGGTCGGCACCGCCGGCATCGGCAGCGACGACCACCTGCTGATGATGGGTTTCGAGGAAGCGGCCGGGGTGAAGCTGGTGCATGTGCCCTATACCGGCACCGCGCCGCAGATGCGCGACCTGCTCGGCGGCCGCCTGCCGGTGAGCGCCTTCAACATGGGCGAGGGCGTGAACCTGATGCGCGAGGGCAAGGTCCGCTGCCTCGGCCAGGCCGGGCCGCGGCGCTGGTCCGCCGTGCCCGATGTGCCGACCTTCCGCGAGCAGGGCTTCGACCTTGAGGGCGGCTCCGCCCGCGGCCTGGCCGGCCCGCCCGGCATCCCGGCGCCGATCCGCGACAGGCTGCTGACGGCCTTTCGTGAAGCCATGGCCGACCCCGCCTACATCGCCGAGACCACCAGGCTCGGCCTGCCGATCCGCCCGCTGGTGGGCGAGGAATACCGGCAGATGATGGCGGGCGACTATGCCCGCATGCGCGCCCTGTGGCAGCGCCGCCCCTGGAAGGAGAGCTGAGGGCGCGGCGCACCCACGCAGCGTTGCGCGGGCGAGCCCGCTTGCCAGGATCGCCGCGCCAACGGCAGGCTGCGGGCAACGACAAATGGGAGAAACGCCGATGACCACACGCCGCGGCCTGCTGGCCGCCAGCCTCGCCGCCCCGCTTGCCGCGCCCGTTGCCGCACGCGCCCAGGCCACGGCCTGGCCGCAGGAGAAGCCGATCGAGGTGATCGTGCCCTTTCCGCCCGGCGGCGGGGTGGATGTAATGACCCGGCTGATCCTGCCGCTCATGCAGGCGCGCCTCCCCGGCAGCAATTTCGTCGTCATCAACCGTGCCGGCGCCGCGGGACAGTTGGGGCTGGAGGCGACCTTCAACGCCGCGCCGAACGGCTACACCATCGGCGCCACCACCATCCCCGCCCATAGCGGCATCCCCATCGAAAGGCCGGCCCGCTACCGGCCGCTGGACTTCACCTTCCTCGCCAACATCGTGGACGATCCGAACGTCATCTTCGTGCGCGCCGATTCGCCCATCCGCAGCCTGGCCGACCTGGTCGCGCGGGCGAAGGAGGGCGCCGGGCGGATCACCTATGGCACCACTGGCATCGGCTCGGACGACCATATCGTCATGCTGGAATTCGAGGGGGCGGCCCGCCTGCCGGAGCAGACCCACATCCCCTTCGCCGGTTCCGCCGCGCTGACGCCGCAGCTGCTCGGCGGGCACCTCGACATGGCCGTGGGCAATTCGGGCGAGATGACCACCCTCGCGCGCGAAGGAAGGGTGCGCGGGCTGGCGGTGGCGAAGGCGGAGCGCCTGGCACTCTCGCCCGACACGCCCACCTTCCGGGAATTGGGCTATGACGTGA
>JAEWCI010000582.1 GCA_023390705.1 Pseudomonadota bacterium | reverse complement strand
CGTCGCCTCGCTGGTGCCGGTGCGGCGGCACTCGGCGACGAAGGCGGCCGCCTCGGCGTTCTGCTTGGCCACCGCCTCGGCCAGAGGGTGGTCGGCGGCAATCGCGAGGAAGGACATGCCGAACAGCGTGTCCGGCCGGGTGGTGAAGACCTCCACCTCGTCAATCCCGCCGGCCGGTTCGGTCAGCCGGAAGCGTACCCGCGAGCCTTCGCTGCGGCCAATCCAGTTGGCCTGCATCAGCTTCACCCGCTCCGGCCAGCGGTCCAGCGTGTCCAGCGCCTCCAGCAGTTGCGGTGCATATTTGGTGATGCTGAAGAACCACTGGCTGAGCTGCTTCTTCTCCACCAGGGCGCCGCTGCGCCAGCCGCGGCCGTCGATCACCTGTTCATTGGCCAGCACGGTGCCGTCAACCGGGTCCCAGTTGACCCAGCTTTCCTTGCGCTCCACCAGGCCGGCCTTCCAGAAATCAAGGAAGAGCTGCTGCTGCTTGCCGTAGTATTCGGCATCGCAGGTGGCGAATTCGCGGGCCCATTCGATGGAAAGCCCCATGCGCTTCAGCTCGGCACGCATATTGGCGATGTTGTCGTAGGTCCATTTGCCCGGGTGGATGCCGCGTTCCCGCGCGGCGTTCTCCGCCGGCAGGCCGAAGGCGTCCCAGCCCATCGGGTGCATCACCTGGTAGCCGCGCGCCCGCTTGTAGCGTGCCACCACGTCGCCCAGCGTGTAGTTGCGCACATGGCCCATATGGATCTTCCCGCTGGGATACGGGAACATTTCAAGAACATAGTATTTCGGCTTGCTGCCATCCGGCACGTCCGGAACGGCGAAGCAGGCGCGCTCCTCCCACGCTGCCTGCCAACGCGGCTCGGCGGTGCTGAAGTCGTGGCGCGCCTCGGCACGGGGGGTCTGGGATGTGTCGTTCATGGGCCGTCAATAGGGCTTGATCGCGCAAGGGAATAGGCCGCCAGGACGGATCAGGGAAGGGTCGGCGCCCGCCCTGCCGCCGCGCTGCGCCTTCCCGCCCGCAGCCGGGCAGCCGAAGGCCCGCTGCACGTCCACGGGCCATCCTGCGTGGCGGCGAATGCCGGGACCATCCAAGGCCGCCTGAAGCCCTGGGCGGCGCGGCCTGGCGCGGCTGCAAAGGGGCGCCTGCCGGGCACCGCGGCGCCGCGTTCACGCCAGTATCGGCCCCCAGGCATCACAGCTTCCCCACCCACGGACCGGGCCGTAGCAAGGGCGCGTGGAGGAAGCCCGGGCCGGTAGCGTCAGCGGGAGGCCGACTGGCTCCGCAATTCCCGCGCGCGGGCCAGGACCTTGTCCTCCAGTTCGGAGGCGGTGGCCGTGGACACCGGGGCATCAACCCACTGGCCGCGGTCCTGCACCTGGCGGAACACCTGCACCTTCACGCCATCCGAACGCAGTTGGCGGCCCATCAGCAGGGCCTGGGCGCGGAACCGCTCCCCCTGGGCAGAGGGCGGGGAATACCAGTCGGTGATGATGGTGCCGCCGAAGGGGTCCGCCGAGGCGATCGGCATGAAGGAAAGCGTGTCGAGCGTCGCCCGCCAGAGATAGGCATTGACGCTGACGCCGCCGCCGGCCCCGCCACTGGCCGCCGCCGCCCGCGCCTCGCGGTCCTTGTCCACGCCGAAGATGACGATGCCGGAGCTTGGGCCGGTGCCGGCGAATCGGGGCTGGGAGCCGCGCCAATCGCCGTATTCGTCGTTGGAAACCAGACGCTGGCCACCACCGCAGGCGGCGAGCAGGGGCAGGACAAAACCGAGCGCAAGCAGGATGGGCTTCATGGTGCCCGGACTATGGGCAAGCGTGGCGCCCGATCAAGTGAATTATGCTTCGGGAAACCAGAACGGAAAAGGGGCGGCAGGTTGCCCCGCCGCCCCCTTCCTTGGCTGGCCTGCCTGGCGGATCAGAAGTTCAGGCGGACGCCGGTGAGGAACACATCGGCCCGCAGGCGGTCCTGCACGCCGTTGTTGCCCTGGCCGTCCAGGTCCACGCCGCGCTCATGCATCACGTGGCGGCTCCACTCGGCGATCAGGTCGAGGCCCGGGGCGAAGCGGTAGTTGGCACCAACCGCCCAGGAGTAACGGCGCTGCTGGCCCTGTGCGGCCACGGAGCCCGGCACCAGGCCGGTCCCCGCGGCGTTGAGCACCTGGCTCGCCGAGCCGTCATAGCTGCCCCAGAAGGCGTTCGCACCGATGGTGACCGGGCCGAAGGTGTAGGAGGCACCAATGTCGAACTGCTGCATCGGCTTCGCACCCCGGGTGATCGGGATGTAGTAGTAGCTGGTCGTGCCGGTCATGTAGTTGCCGCCGACCGTCAGGCCCATGTAGCTGGCCTGCGCACCGACCATGTAGACCTGCACGTCGCGCAGCGTCTTGCTCTGGATGCCGGTCACCGACAGCTCGCGGGCGGTCTGGGCGCCCATGTAGCCGACATAGGCGCCGAGGCCGACGCCGGCCACGTTGCCGCGCCAGCGCAGGGCGAACTGGTGCTCGTTCAGGCGGCCGGGCAGGCTGAAGGTGGCGCGGCCGTTGGTGGTGGCACCGGTCGCGGCATAGGCGCGGTCGCAGTACGGGCCGGAGAAGCTGGCCGTGCAGCCCGTGTCCTCACCCTCGGCTTCGTTGAACGCCCAGGAGGCGCCGAAGTCGAAGCCGGCGAACTGCGGCGACAGGTAGATGATCTTGGTGTTGTCGCCGATGCTGCCCGGCGAGGTCGTCGTGCGGTTCGGGCGGACCACGAAGGTCTCGCGCACGCCATAGACGCCGCCCGTGCCGAAGTTGGTCACGAAGCCGACGTTCATCAGGCCGCCGACCGGACCGTCCTCGTCACCGAAGCGGACCTGGCCGAGGGTCGGCGAGGCGATGAACGCATACATCTCGTCCACCGAAGCGGTGGTCTTGGTGTTGATCGAGCGGCGGGCCGGGCGATAGGTGGACTCGGCGGAGTCGAACTCGATCTCGACCACCGCGCCATAGGTCATGCCGTTCGCGGTCTTGCCGTTGACCAGGAAGCGGATCGCGGCATCGGTCGAGAAGTCGTGCTTGCCGAGGCGGGCCGAGGCGGCGCCGGACGAGGTGGTGCCGTTGTTGTTGGCCGCGGTGCTCGCACCGATGCCGACATCACCCACGTTCAGCGCCTGGTTCACCCGGCCGGCAGGAGTAATGCCGGTGACATTCGCCGAGGTCTGCTGAATGTAGCCGTAATAGGCCCGGAAATAGCCGCCGATCCGGACAGTCGGGGCCTCCTGCGCCGCGGCCATCGTCGGGGCCAGCAGCGCAGCGCCGACCACCGCCGTGGTGCCCAGCAGAATCTTGCGCTTTGGCATCCTCCTCATAAGCCGGGCGCGCCCGGCTACTCCCAACGACCCATGCCCCCCACGGAAGCCACCTTCGGAAAGAAGGCAGTTGGGCCCGGGCGGACTATGGGGCGGCGGAACGATCAAGGGCAACGGGCGAGATGCGCCATGCGCGACTTCCCCGAGACACTGTGGCGAAGAGGCCACAGCACCAGCGGGGTGCGGCAGGAATATCACAGCACTGGCACGGGTGGGTCCCATGGCGTGCCGGTCATCGGTAGCAGGGTGCCACGGGGCCGAGGCTCCCGGGGTCCGGCGGCCTGGAGGGGAGGAGGAGAAGGCCGGCGCCCCGGCCCCTCTCCACCCCAACCCTGCCGTACTGAGGTCGCCGCCCCCCCCGGCGGGCCCCGGGGGGGGGGGGGGGGGGGGGGGGA
>JAEWCI010000579.1 GCA_023390705.1 Pseudomonadota bacterium | reverse complement strand
GCTAGTCCCCCGTGCCCGGCCGGCCCCCCCGCCCCCCCCCGGCCCCGGGCCCGGACGGCGCGTTTGGCGCAGAGTGGCATCGAGTTGTGATCTTTATTGAGAAATCTCAAAAGTATTGACGCTTTCTACCGTTGCGCGTATGACGTGCAGGCGGCGGAGGTCCTCGACTCGTCTTGGTAATCGACCCCTGTCGGCTGCGCGGCGATGTTGGCTGCACATGGCGGTATGGCGCAGGAGCGGCCTGTATGCGGGATGGACGGGACATGCCAAGCGAGGAAACCCTGGGACGGGTTGAGCGGGAGCACCGGCCCAGCCCCATTGACATTCACGTTGGCAGCAGGGTCCGGCTTCGCCGCACCCTGCTCGGCATGAGCCAGGAAAAGCTTGGCGAGGCGCTGGGCCTGACCTTCCAACAGGTGCAGAAATACGAGCGCGGGGTGAACCGCATCGGCGCCAGCCGGCTGTTCGACCTGGCCCGCGTGCTGGACGTCCCGATCGGCTTCTTCTTCGACGACATGCCGGACGCGATGGGCGGCAGCGCCACCAGCCGCCGCCGTGGCATGATGGGCTTCGCCGAAACCCAGGAAGGTTTCGAGGACGACACCCTGCACCGGCGCGAGACGCTGGAACTGGTGCGCGCCTATTACCGCATCACCGATCCCTCGGTGCGCAAGCGCGTCTTCGAATTGATCAAGAGCCTGACGCCGGCCGACTGAAGCGCCGCCGGCCATCCGCCGGCCGCGGCATTTTTCCGGAGCGAACGAACTCCTTGCCTGCCCTGGTGTTGGCCGGACTCCCTTCAGGAGTCCTGCCATGGCCACCACCCCCGCCGAACTCTACGTGACCGGCCTGCGCAACGCCCATGCGGTGGAAGCCCAGGCGATCCAATTGCTGCAACGCCAGGCCGAGCGGCTGGAGAACTACCCCGCCATGCTCGCCCGCATGCGCGAGCATATCGAGGAATCCCGCAACCAGCAGCAGCGTATCGAGCGCATTCTGGAAAGCCTCGGCACCAGCCATTCCTCGTTGAAGGACATGGGGTTGGGGCTGATGGGCAACCTGGCCGCCCTGGCGCATGCCCCGGCACCGGATGAGGTGGTGAAGAACAGCTTCGCCAATTTCGCCTTCGAGCACTACGAAATCGCCGCCTATCGCAGCCTGCTGGTGCTGGCCGAAGCGGCCGGCGACAACCAGGGCCCCGGCCTGCTGCGCGAGAGCCTGCAGGAGGAGGAGGCGATGGCGCGCTGGATCTCCGACCACCTGGAGGAAACCACCCGCACCTTCCTGCAGCGCTCCGTGGCCGGCAAGACCGCCGGCGTGTAGCCGGGTCCCCTCATCCGGTGCGGTGGGCGTGAGGGCCAAGGGCGTATCCGTTGCCCGGCAAGAGGAGGGAGGCGGCCCGTCCGCTATCCCCGCTGCCGGAAGCGCTCCACCGCCGCCACCAGCGCCATCCGCACGCCGGGTTCCAGGGCCGAATGCCCGGCATCCGGCACCACGGTCAGCCGTGCCCGCGCCCAGGCGGCCGCCAGTTCGAAAGCGGTTTCGGCCGGGCAGACCATGTCGTAGCGGCCCTGCACGATCTCCGCCGGGATATGGGCGATGCGGTCCATGCGGCCGAGCAGCCCTTCCGGCGGCAGGAACAGGTGGTGGGCGAAGTAATGGGCCTCGATCCGTGCCAGCCCCAGTGCGGCGCGGTCCTGCGCGAAGCTCGCCACCGTCTCCGGGCTCGGCAGCAGGGTGGAGCAATTGCCCTCGTACTGGCTCCAGGCACGGGAGGCCGGCAGATGCACCTGCGGGTCCGGGTGGCAGAGGCGGCGCAGATAGCTGCCCAGCAGGTCGCCACGCTCCTCCGGCGGCAGGTGCTCGACGAAGGCCTGCCAGGCATCCGGGAAGACCCGGCGCAGCCCGTGCAGGAACCAGTCCACCTCGCTGTCGCGGCCGAGGAAGACGCCGCGCAGCACGCAGCCGGTGACGCGCTCCGGGTGGCTCTGGGCATAGGCCAGCGCCAGGGTGCTGCCCCAGGAACCGCCGAAGAGCAGCCAGCGCTCGATGCCGAGGAAGCGGCGCAGCGTCTCGATATCCTCGACCAGGTGGGGCGTGGAATTGTCGCGCAGTTCCCCGAGCGGGCGGGAGCGGCCGGCGCCGCGCTGGTCGAAGATCACCACCCGCCAATGGCCGGGGTCGAAGAAGCGCCGGTGCACCGCGCCGGCGCCCGCGCCGGGTCCGCCATGCAGGAACAGCACCGGCTGGCCGCGGGGATTGCCCACCTGTTCCCAATACATCACATGCGGCGCCTCTCCCTGACGGGCGAGGGGCAGCAGCCCGGTCTCATAGGGGGCGATATCGGGGAAGAGGTCGCCGCGCGGCATGGCACGGACTATCCCCAAGCCGCGGCGCCGGGGCAATACGAGCAGGGCAATTTCCCTGCCCCCCTTCGCCTTCCGCCCGATCGCGCCTAACTTTCAGCCAATGTCCGTGCCCTCCCCTGCCAGCTCCCGCCCTGAATCTGCCGCTGCGCTGCCACGCTGCGCGGTCTGCGGCACGGAAAGCCGGCAGTTGCCGTTCCGGCCGAACCCGCCGGAACAGGCCCCGGACCTGGATCTGCGGCCGGGCGAGCCGGTGCGCGGCACCATGGCGCGCTGGCTGCAGCAATGCCCCGGCTGCGGCTATGCCGCGCCGGACATCACCAAGGCGCATCCCGGCGCGGCCCTGGCCGTGGCCGCCGCGCCCTTCCGCGCCCTGCTGGCCGAGACGACCCATCCGCAGCTGGCGCGGCGCTTCCTCGCCTGGGCCCATGTGCTGGAGGAAACCGGGGCGCTGCACGCCGCGGCCGAGGCGACGCTCCAGGCCGCCTGGGTGGCCGATGACCTGGGCCGCGAGGACCTCGCCCGCCATTGGCGGCTTGAGGCGGTGGCGCTGTGGCGCGCCGGGCCGAAGCTGGAGCCGGAGCAGATCGTCCGTATCGTGGACGCGCTACGCCGGGCCGAGGCCTGGGATGATGCCGACCATACCGCCGAAACCCTGGCCGCCGGCAACCCGACGGAGGATGTGGCGCAGGTGCTGACGCTGGAGCGCCGCCTGGTGGCGGCGCGGGACTCCGGCCGGCACAGCCTGGCCACCGCCATGCCGCCGCCCGCCCGCCGGCCGCATGCCAGCCACCACCGGGTCGCGAAGACCGGGGAATCCCTGCTGCAGCGCCTGCGCCGCTGGTTCCGGCGGGGCTGAGAAGGCGGCCAGGAAGGACCGGTTTCACGAAAGTGAAGACGACCATCGCAGCGGGGCCTGGTCTTCCCTCCCGGTCCGGCATCCCGGCCATGCTCCTTCTCGGTTCCGTGCTGGTCGCGGCCATGCAGGAGTAGCCCCGCCGGCCGCGGAACCGCTGCGCCGCCTGACTGTTCCGGGAACCGTGCCCCCCGCCATCCCGCCCGACTGGCTGCACCCGCCCAACCTCGCCGCCGCCCGTGCGGCGCAGCAGGAAATGGCGCGCCACATCGTCACGGAGGATACGCACGGCCCGGTGCGCTTCCTCGGCGGGGTGGATGTCAGCACCACCCGCTTCGACCCGGAGAACCGCGTCTTCGCCGCAGTGGTGGTGCTTTCCCTGCCCGATCTGCGGGTGGTGGCCAGCGCCGGGGCGGTGCAGCGCGCCAGCATTCCCTACATCCCCGGCTTCCTCGGCTTCCGGGAGGTGCCGGCAGCGCTGGAAGCCTGGGGGAAGCTGCCGCTGAAGCCGGACCTGGTGATGGTGGACGGGCATGGCATCGCGCATCCGCGGGGCCTGGGCATCGCCGCGCATCTCGGCCTGGTGCTGGACGTGCCGAGCATCGGCGTCGCCAAGTCGCTGCTGGTCGGCGCCCCGGCCGGGGAGTTGCCGGAAGCGGCGGGGGCGGAGGCGCCGCTGCTGTGGAAGGGCCGTCAGCTCGGGGTGGCGCTGCGCACCAGGCGACGGGCCAATCCGCTCTACATCTCGGTCGGCCACCGGGTTTCGCTGCGCGGCGCGGTGGAATGGGTGCGCCGCACCGGCACCGGCTACCGCCTGCCGGAGCCGACCCGGCAGGCGCATCTCGCCGCCGGCGCGCTGCGGCGGACGGAGGGCATGGCGGAGGCGCCGCCCCCGGGCTAACCCCTCCCCGTCTCCCCCTTTCCCCGCAACCAGGCTTCCGC
>JAEWCI010000577.1 GCA_023390705.1 Pseudomonadota bacterium | reverse complement strand
GGATCGCATCCACCGTCAGGCGTCCCAGGCCGGGAATGGCAAAGACGCTCTCCGTCACCACCGCGCCGCCGATCAGCAGCGCGATGCCGATACCGATGACGGTCACGATGGGCACGGCGGCATTCTTCAGCGCATGCAGGAACAGGATGCTCCCCTGCCCCGCGCCCTTGGCCCGCGCCGTGCGGATATAGTCCTGCTGCAGCACCTCCAGCATGGTCGCCCGGGTGATGCGGGCGATCAGCGCGATATAGACGCCGCCCAACGCCACCGCCGGCAGCACCAGGTTTTCCAGCCAGGGGAAGAAGGCGGTGGCGAAGGGCGTGTAGCCCTGCACCGGCAGCCAATCCAGTTCCAGCGCGAAGACATAGGCGAGCAGGTAGCCCACCACGAAGACCGGCACCGAGAAGGACAGCACCGCGAAGGCCATCACCACGCGGTCGATCCAGGTGCCGTGCTTCCAGGCCGCCACCACGCCCATCGGCACCGCGACGGAAACCGCGAGGCAGAGGGTAAGCACCATCAGCGACAGCGTCGGCTCGACCCGCTGCCGGATCATGGTGGTGACGGGCAGGTTGGTGAAGATGGACACTCCCATGTCGCCGCGCAGCACGTTCCACAGCCATTCGCCGAAGCGGACCAGGAAGGGGCGGTCCAGCCCGAGGCTGGCGCGGATGCGTTCGACATCCGCGGGCGTCGCCTGGTCGCCGGCGATCACCGCCGCCGGGTCGCCCGGCGCGATGTAGAGCAGGCTGAACACGAAGAGCGCGACGATCCCCATCACCGGGATCGTCGCCAGGATACGTCGAACGATATAGGCGAACATGCGGGTGCCGGTCCGTCAGTTCTTCGCCACGCCCCAGAAGAAGGGCAGCGGCCCTTTCTGGATGCCGGAGAGGCTGGAGCGCCAGGCCTGGTACTGCAGGAAGAAGCCGGTCGGGATGTAGACCACATTCTCCATCGCCGCGCGGTTCATCCGGCGGATGGCGGCCTTCTCCTCCTCCAGGTTCTTTGCATCGAACCAGTTGGTCACCTCGGCTTCCACCGCCGGGACATTCGGCCAGCCGAACCAGGCACCATCGCCATTCGCCCGCACGCCGATATTGCCGGCCGGGTTGATGAAGTCGGCGCCGGCATGCCAGCTATGGAACATGGACCAGCCGCCCTGCCCCACCGGGTTCTTCATGGCGCGGCGCTGGCCGGTGGTGCCCCAGTCGGTCGCGACGAAGTCCACGTTGAAGCCGATGCGCTTGAGCAGATCGGCGGTCACGTCGCCCTGGGCCTTGGTGATGGGCTGGTCCTGGGCGACGATGCAGGGAACCGGGGTGCCATTGTAGCCGCTCTCGGCCAGCAGGCGCTTGGCAAGGTCCATGTTGCGCGGACCCTTGAGAAGGTCGCCGCCCTCCTCCGTATAGAGCGGCGTGCCCGGGACGAAGAAGCTGGGCAGTCGCTTCCACATGTTCTCGTCGTCGCCCACCAGGGCGCGCATGTAGTCTTCCTGGCTCAGGGCCGCCATCACCGCCTGGCGCGCCTTCAGGCTGTTGAAGGGCGTGGTCAGATGGTTCATGCGGAAGCTGCCGATATTGCCGAGCGGGTCGGCGATGTCGGCGCGGATGTTGCGGTTGCGCTTGAGCTGCGGGATCAGGTCGGTGATCGGGTTCTCCCACCAGTCCACTTCATTGTTCTGCAGCGCGGCCGAGGCCGTGGCCGGGTCCGGCATCACGATCCATTCGACGCGGTCCACGAGCATGCGCTTGCCGCCAGCCAGCCAGCTCGCCGGTTCCTGGCGCGGCTGGTAGTCGGGGAATTTCTCGAACACCGCCCTGGCGCCCGGCACCCATTCGTCGCGCCTGAAGCGCATCGGGCCGGAGCCGATATATTCGCTGACCTGCTGGAAGGGATCGGTCTTCGCCAGGCGTTCCGGCATGATGAAGGCCATGGGCGTGCTGGTCTTGCCCAGGGCCAGCAGCATCTTCGGGAAGGGACGCTTCAGCACCCAGCGGAAATGGCGGTCCTCCACCGCGACCAGTTCCTGCTGGATGGCCTTGATCATCAACCCCGTGGGGTCGCGGGAACTCCAGCGGGTCAGGCTGGCGACCACGTCGCGGGAGGTGACCGGCGAGCCGTCGTGGAACTTCAGCCCCGGCCGGAGGCGGAAATCCCAGGTCAGCCCATCCTGGGAGACCTGCTCGGACTCGACCATCTGGCGCTGCGGCTCCAGCTTCTCATCGAAGCCGTAGAGCGTGTCCCACACCATCGCCGAGGCGTTGCGCACCACATACTGGGTGCCCCAGATCGGGTCGAAATTGGCCAGGTTCGCCTGCGGCACGAAGCGCAGGGTGCGCGCGGCGGCGCCCTGCGAGAAGGCCGGGGCTGGCAGCCCACCGCCTGCCGCCAGCGCGCCAAGGCCCACCGAAGCCTTCAGGAAATTCCTGCGATCCATCTGCTGTCCCCCAGTTCCCGGTATTCGCCCGGTTTGGTGACAGCCTGCCGCATCTTTGAGCAATGCGCCAGCGCCCCGGGCCTGAGATCTCGTTCCCCCGGTGATCTTGCACGCGGCGTGCCAGATCGGGCGCCGGGACCTCAACCCCGGCGCACGCCCCAGAACAGCGGCGGCCCGCCGGCCAGGATGCCGCTCAGGCTGCGGCGATAGGCCTGGGCCGGCCGCAGCAGGCCAAGAGGCAGGAAGGGCGCCTCCTCCCAGACCAGCCGTTGCAGGTCCTCGGCGATCCGCCGCTGCGCCGCCAGGTCCGGGGCGTCGAACCAGGCCTCGCGCAGGGCTTCCCGCCGCGGGCTGGTGGGCCAGCCGAACCAGCCGGAGGCGCCGTTGCCGCGCAGAGCCTGGTGACTGCCGGGCACCGCGACATCGAGCCCTTCAAAGGTGGTGCAGAACAGGTTCCAGCCGCCCTGTTCCGGCGCCTCGCGCCTGGCGCGGCGCTGCACCAGCGTGGCCCAGTCCATGGCTTGCAGGTCCACCGTGAAGCCGACTTGGCGCAGCAGTTCCGCCGCCACCTGCGACATCGCGGCGAGGTTCGGGAAATCGGTTGGCGCCAGCATCACCACGCGCCGGCCATTGTAACCGCTGGCGCGCAGCGCCTGCTTCGCGGCTTCCAGGTCGCGCGGTGTGGTCACTGCCTCCAATCCGGCCTCATTGGCCAGCGGCGTACCCGGGGTGAAGGCACCGGCAGGCACCTGCCAGCTCGCCGGGTCCTCGCCCATCGCCGCCAGCATGAAGGCCCGCTGATCCAGCGCCGGCAGCAGCGCACGCCGTACCTCCGCCTTGTCGAAGGGCGGGTGCAGGTGATTGAAGCGGAGCATGGCCAGGCTGCCGGCGGTGTTCACCACCTCCACGGCGATGTCGCGGTTGCGCCGCAGCGCCGGCAGCGAATCGGCCAGGGGCGCCTCCCACCAATCCGCCTCGTTGTTCTGCAATGCCGCCGCGGCGGCGGCCGCGTCCGGCATCACCCGCCATTCCACCCTGTCGAAATGCACCGCCTTGCCGCCGGCCAGGAAATCCGCCGGCTCCTCACGCGCCACATAGCCGTTGAAGCGCTCATAGGCCGCGAGGCTGCCCGGCACCCATTGGTCGCCGCGGAAGCGAAAGGGGCCGGAGCCGGTATAGTCCGTGATCTGCTGGAAGGGGTCGGTCTGCGCCACCCGTTCGGGCATGATGGCGCAGATGCCGGCGGAAGGCTTGCCCAGCGCCCAGATCAGCCCCGGCCAGGGCTTCTTCAGCCGGATGCGGAAGCCGTCATCGGCGATGGCCACCATCTCCTCGGCAAGCTGCGCGAGATGCGAGCCGAGCACATCCCGCTTCGACCAGCGCGCGATGGAGGCGACGCAATCCGCCGCCCGCACCGGCGCGCCATCATGGAAGCGGAGGTCGGGGCGCAGCCTGATGGTAACGGTCAGCCCGTCCCCCGAAACCTCGTACCCAGCCGCCATCTGCGGCTTCGGCTGGAAGTCCCGGCCGAGACCGAACAGCGTGTCGTAGACCAGAAGCGCATGGTTGCGGGCCAGCGTCGTCGTCGAGACGGGGTCGATATTCGCCAGGCTGCCCTGCGGGATGAAGCGCAGGGTCCGGCCCGCGGATTGCGCCCGGGCAATGGCCGGCGCCGCCAAAGGGGCCGAAAGCGCGGCGGCGAGGACGAAACGACGGCTGGCAGGAATCATGCGGTCTTTCCAATGTTCCAGAATGCGGTGACCGGGCTGCGGAAGACCCCGGTCAGGTTGCGCCGCCAGGCGGAGGGCTGCCAGTAGAAGCCGAGCGGAATATAGGCCATCACCTTCATCGCCCTGCGGTTGAGCTGTTCCGCCACCCGGCGCGATGTGGCCGCGTCCTGGGTTTCGATCCAGGCGGCGCGCAGCCTTTCGATCTCGGCGTCCTCAGGCCAGCCGAACCAGGCATTGGGGCCGTTGGCGCGCAGGAAGAGGTGGAATACCGGCAGCGCCAGGGACTGGCCAGAGGAGGTGGTGTGGATCACGCTCCAGCCGCCGCGATCCACCGGTTCCTTGCTGGCGCGGCGCTGCACCAGCGTGCCCCAGTCGGCGGCGACCAGTTCCAGGTTCATCCCCAGCCGTTGGAGCAGATCGGCCGTCACCAGCGACAGCGCGTTGATCTGCGGGTAGTCGCTGGGTGCGATCAGCACCACCTTCTCGCCGGCATAGCCCGCCTCGCGCAGCGCGGCACGAGCGCGGTCGATGCTGCGGGTCTTGAGGATCTCGCTGCCGGCCTCGTTGGCCAGAGGCGTGCCGCAGGTGAAGACGCCCTCGCAGGCCTCCCAGCCATCGGGTTCGTTGCCGGCCACGGCGCGCATGTAGTCGCGCTGGTCCACCGCCATGGCAACGGCGCGGCGGATGGCTGGGTTGTCGAAGGGCGGATGCAGCGTATTGAAGCGGCAGATGCCGTAGGTCCCGTCAAGCAGCCGCTGCTGCACGACGAGGTCGCGCGAGCGGCGGAGCAGCGGCAGCAAATCGTGCAACGGGTATTCCCAATAATCCTGCTCGCCCGTCACCATGGCATTCGCCGCCGTGGCGGAATCCGAAATGATGGTCCACTCTACCCTTTCGATCCGCGGCACCCGCCCACCGGCAAGGCCGTCCACCGGCTCCTGCCGCGGCACATAGCCCTCGAATTTCGTCCAGGCGGCGCGCTGGCCGGGGTTCCATTCGTCGCGCTGGAAACGGAAGGGGCCGGAACCGATGGCCTCGCGGATCTGCTGGAAGGCATCGGTGCTGGCGATGCGTTCCGGCATGATGAAGCAGGGGAATTGCGTCTGGCCGAGCGCCTGCAACAACAGGGGCGTCGGCTGGTGCAGGCGGAAGCGGAAGCGCCGGTCGTCCAGCGCGGCCAGTTCCGCCACGCGCGGCCAGAGCACCTGGGTGAAAGGATCGCGCCGCGCCCAGCGCCGGATGCTGGCGACGCAATCCGCCGCGCGCACCTTTTCGCCATCATGGAAGCGCAGGCCCTCGCGCAGGGTGAAGGTCCAGCTCCTGCCGTCCTCCTCGATGCTCCAGCCTTCCGCCATCTGCGGCCGGATCTCGCCCTTGGCGTCCTGGGCGCAGAGCTGGTCGTAAATGAGGAAGGCGTTGTTGCGGGTGACGACCGCGGTGGTCCACACCGGATCGAGGCTGGTGAGATTGGCCTGCGGCACCACCCGCAGCGTGCGCTGCACCGCCGGCTGGGTCACCGCCACGCGCGGCAGCACGGCAGCCGCCGCGGCCGCGCCCAGAAGCATCCTTCGCTGCATTCAAGCCCCCTTCTGTTGAGGGACCGGCCTTCCCTTCGGCCTCTTCCGGGCCTGTCCCGGCAGGTTAGCAGCAGGGTACCGGGCCTAGAAGACGCCGGGCACGGCGGCTGGTCATCGCGGCCAACATCGGCGCTTGACCACCAAGGCAGTCACTCAGGCCCGCCTGATGCCCCAGAAGATCGCCATGCCCCGCACCCGGTCCGCGAGGTCGCGCCGCACCGCGGTCTGGCTGCGATAGGCGCCGACCGGGATGAAGGGCAGTTCCCGCATCGCCACCACCTGGATCTCCCGCGCAATGGACTGGCGGGCCGCCAGGTCCGGCGCCTCGAACCAGGCATCGCGCAACTCCTCGATGCGCGGGATGTCGGGCCAGCCGAACCAGGCATTGGCGCCATTGGCGCGCAGGGTGGGGTTGGTGGCGGGCGTCAGGAAATCCATGGAGCTGAAGGCATACATCGAAACCGACCAGCCGCCGCGCGCCAGCGGTTCCTTGCTGGCGCGGCGCTGCACCACCGTGCCCCAATCCGTCAGCACCGCGTCCAGGTTCACCTCCAGCCGGCGGAACAGGTCGAGCGCCACCTGGGTCAGCGCCGCCGGCACCAGGATGTCGGTCGGGCCGAGCAGGCGGATCTGCTGGCCGCTGTAGCCGGCCTCGCGCAGCAGCGCCCTGGCGCGGTCCAGGCTGCGCGGGCCCCTCAACGGCTCCAGCGCCACGTCGCTGGCCATCGGCCCGCCCGGGGTGAAGAAGCCCACATCCGTCTCGTACAGGCTGCGGTCGGTGCCGACCGCCGCCACCATGAAATCCTCCTGGTTGATCGCCGGCAGCAGGGCGCGGCGGATGGCCGGGTTGTCGAAGGGCGGCTGCAGGAAGTTGAAGCGCATCAGCGCCATCATCGGCCGCGGGTCCATCGCCTCGATCGCGATGGCGCGGTTGCGGGCCAGCAATTGCTGGATCTCCGGCGGCGGCTG
>JAEWCI010000482.1 GCA_023390705.1 Pseudomonadota bacterium | reverse complement strand
GGCCGCCCCTCCGCTGCGGCTGCGCCGTCCCGCCGCAGCCCTGACTCGCGGCCGGAGGCGCAGGCCAGGGGCGCCCTCGTCAACAAAGGCGCACCGGCATCATTCCGCCCTGCCATGTCCTGATCTGCGATCGGCGCGGCGGGCCGAAGCCGCGACGGGCGCTCATCGAGGTTGCGGCGCAACCTCGATGGGGCCCCGACATGCGGCCCGGCACCTGAGGGGCGCAAATGCGCCGGCATTCGTGCAGGCAATATCAGTCCCGCTTCGCGCCGGAAGCGAGGATCAGCGGCCTGAGCCTCTCCTGCTCCGAGGCGCGGTGCGTGGCGATCTCCTCCGGGGTGGTCCACCAGGGCGTGGCGCCCTGTTCCAGGTAGGACCGGCGCAGATCCTCGCTCTCCAGCGCCCGTTTGGTCAGGGCGGACATGCGGCCGACCATGGCCGGCGGCAGCCCTGCGGGACCGGTGAGGCAGGTCCAGGAGACGATGTGGAAGCCGGGCATGAATTCGGAAAGGCTCGGCAGTTCCGGCACCACCGGGCTGCGGTCCCGGCTGGTGACGGCCAGCGCCCGCACCTTCCCCTGGCGGGCCGCGGCGATGGCGCCCGGGATGTTGTCCAGCATGAAATGGATGCGTCCCGCCATCAGGTCCACCATGGCGGGCGCGGCGCCGCGGTAGGGCACGTGCAGCACGTCCAGCCCCTGGATCTGCGCCAGCAGGGCGCCGGAAAGATGCAGGGTGGTGCCTGGCCCGGCCGAGCCGTAGGAGTATTTGCCCGGATCCGCCTTCAGCAGCGCCAGCAGCTCCGGCACGGTATGCACCGGCAGGTCGTTGTTGACGACAAGCAGGTTGGGCAACTGCCAGAGGCCGGAGACGAAGGTGAAGTCCTTCGTGGGGTCGAAGGGCAGGCTGGGTTGCAGGGTGGGCGCGATGGCATGCGAGGCGATGCCACCGAGGCCGATGGTGGTGCCGTCCGGCCGCGACTTGGCGATGGCGTCGACCCCGACATTGCCGCCGGAGCCGCTGCGGTTCTCCACCACGAATTGCAGGCCGGTGATCTCGCTCATCTTCGCGCAGTAGATGCGCGAGAGGATGTCGGTGGAGCCGCCCGGCGGGAAGCCGTTGATGTAGCGGACGGGCTGGGACGGCCAGTCACTGCCCTCGGTGCGGCCCTGGGCACGGGCCAGCCCGGGCAGTGCCAGGCCGGCAAGCATCAAGGCACGGCGCGAAGCCGGGTGAAGCATGGTGCTGAACTCCCTGTCCGGCCCGGTCTTGAGCGCCGGGCCTGCAGGGGCAGCATAGGCGGGAACGGGGTGGCGCGGGCAATCTCGATTCCCGCTGCCGGTCAGTCCACCCGGGCCCCGGAAGCGCGGATCAGCGGCGCCAGGCGGGCCTGCTGCGCGGTGCGGTAATTCGCGATCTCCTCCATGCTGGTGTACCAGGCCGTCGCCCCCTGCTCGGCGAAGGCGCGCACCAGGTCGGGATGCTCCAGCGCCCGCTTGCTGAAGGCCGACATGCGTTCGCTGACCGCGCGCGGCAGCCCGGCCGGGCCGCAGACCAGGGTCCAGGAGACGACATCGAAGCCGGGCAGGAATTCGCTGATCGCCGGCAGGTCCGGCACCGCGGGGCTGCGGTTGGCACTGGTAACGGCCAGGGCCCGCACCTTGCCCTGCCGCGCCAGCGACAGGATGGAGGGCATGTTGTCGAACATCATGTGGATGCGCCCCGCCATCAGGTCCACCAGCCCGGGCGCGGCGCCACGGTATGGCACATGCACCATGTCCACCCCGGCGAGTTGCTTGAACATCTCCCCGGAGAGATGCAGCGTCGTGCCGGAACCCGCCGAGCCGAAGGAATACTTGCCCGGATTCGCCTTCAGCAGCGCGATCAGCTCCGGCACGCTGTGCGCCGGCAGGTCCAGGTTGACGCCCAGCAGGTTCGGCAATTGCCATAGGCCGGAAATGAAGGTGAAGTCCTTCACGGGGTCGAAGGGCAGGCTGCCATAGAGGGTGGGCGCGATGGCATGGGTCGCGATGCCGCCCAGGCCGATGGTGTAGCCATCCGGCGCGGCTCTCGCGATCGCCTCCACGCCGACATTGCCGCCGGCGCCGCCGCGGTTCTCCACCACGAAGCTCTGCCCGGTCAGCTCCGACATGCGGGCGCACCAGATGCGCGAGAGCACATCGGTGGAGCCGCCCGCCGGGTAGGGGTTGATGTAGCGCACCGGGCGGTTCGGCCAGTCGCTGCCCTGGGCATTGCCCTGGGCGCGGGCGATGCCCGGCAGGGCAAGGCCGGCGGTGGCGGCCAGCAGCATGCGACGCGGCAGCGGGAAATGCGGCATTCCTGGGTCTCTCCTCGGGGTCCGGTCTGCGTGCCGGGCCTGTCCTGTCGGAAGGGCAGCGCGGAAGGGCGCCGCGCGTCAATCCACCTGGGCGCCGGAAGCGCGGATCAGCGGCGCGAATTCGCGCTCATTCGCGGCGCGGAAGCGGGCCAGTTCCTCCGGCGAGGTGAACCAGGGCGTCGCGCCGTTCTCACGGAAGCGGGCGATCAGGTCCGGGCTTTCCAGCGCCCGCTTCGTCAGCGCCGAAACGCGCGCGACGATCGCCGGCGGCAGCCCGGCCGGGGCCAGCACGCCGCCCCAGGAGGTGATCTCGAAGCCCGGGATGAATTCCGCCATCGCCGGAATCTCCGGCGCTTCCGGGCTGCGCCGGGCGCCGGTGACGGCCAGGCCGCGCAGCCTTCCCTCCCGCACCAGGCCAAGCGCCTGCGGGATGTTGTCGAACATCAGGTGCACCCGGCCGGCGACCAGGTCGATATGCGCCGGGGCACCGCCACGATAGGGCACATGGGTGATGTCCAGCCCGGCCTTGGCGGCGAACATCGCGCCGGAAAGATGCACCGTGGTGCCGGAGCCGGAGGAGGCGTAGGAGTATTTGCCGGGATTGGCCTTCAGCAGCGCGATCAGCTCCGGCACCGTCCGCGCCGGCACGTCGTTGTTGACCGCCAGCAGGTTCGGCAACTGCCACAGCCCGGCGATGTAGGTGAAGTCCCTGTTCACGTCGAAGGGCAGGCTGCGGTACAGCGACGGCGAGATGGAGAGCGGCGCCACGGAAGCAAGGCCGATGGTGCGGCCATCCGGCGCGGCGCGGGCGATCGCCTCGGTGCCGATGTTGCCGGCGGAGCCGCTGCGGTTCTCCACCACGAATTGCTGGCCGGTGATCTCCGCCATCTTCTGGCACCAGAGGCGGGAAAGGATGTCGGTGCCGCCGCCGGGCGGGAAGATGCCGATGAAGCGCACCGGGCCATTCGGCCATTCCGCTGGCTGGGCACCGGCGAGACCCGGCAGGGCGAGCGAAGCCGCGGCCAGGCCAAGCAGGCCGCGGCGCGGCAACCGGGTGTTGCGGGTTCCGATGGTCATGACGTTGCCCCCTGTCGGTGCCGGCCCTGCGGGCCGGCTTTCGTTGGGGAACAGGTTCATGGGCCATCCGCGAATGGTCAAGTCCGGCGGCGTGAAGCTTCAGAAGCTCAGGGGCGGTCGCCTGGCCGGTGTGCCGGGT
>JAEWCI010000426.1 GCA_023390705.1 Pseudomonadota bacterium | reverse complement strand
CTCACGAGCCGCTCCATGGCGAGGGCGCGCCCGGGGGCGTTTCGCGCCTCATCCTCACGGCGCTAACCGCTGCTGCTCATTGTCTGCAGCAGTCTGCTGAAGAAGGGGCGAGTGAGGCCTTTCCGTCATGCGCAGGCGCCCGGCCATGAGGCATGTCCAGCTTCCCGCGGCGATCCTGCAGCGGCTGGCCAAAGCCCGGGCGTCATGTCCCCGAAGTGTATGCGACGCCCGGAATTCATTCGTGCAGGGCGGAACTGGGCGTAGCTTCCTCATCCTCGCGCGCCGGCACAGGGCAGCGAGGGAGGGACAGCGTCATGGCCGACTTCGTGATCGTCGTCGTCACTGCCCTGGGCGCGGGGCTTGCCGCGCCAGTGCCACTGAACGCGCCGGCCATGGGCTTCCACGTCTAGAGGGACATGGCCGCCTGCGAACAGGCCATCGAGCGCCTGACCCTGCCGCCCGGCCCCGGCAGGCGCCTCCTTTGCCTGCCGGTCGTCCCCCATGAGCAGGAGTTGGCGACTGCTTGTTGATGCGGCCCTTTGATGCGGTCATCGGAAGGCCAGGCCTTGCGGATGATGCCGGCCCTTTCGCGCCGGTGCCGAACGCCGCCGGCCCCGTCACCCGGGCGCACGAAGGCTGACTGGTCGGGGGCGGCTGTGTCATTCGCGTGATGGGCGCCCGCCCGGCGGCGAGCGCCCTCCTGGATGGTGCCTGCCGTCAGCTTCCGGCCATGCCGCCATCCGGCACGGCCACTACACCCCGATGCGCCGCTTCAGCATGCCCAGCAGCATGGCGTTGAAGGTTTCCGCTGCCTCGAAGGCCACCCAATGCCCGGCGCCGGGGATCACGCCGGTCCAGGCTTCGGGCTGCACGTCGCGCAGCGCGACGAAGCGGCTTTCCATCTCCGGCCATGCAATCGCGTCGCGCTCGCCGTAGATCATCGCCACCGGCGCCTGGGCCGAGCCGATCGCATCCTTCAACGAGCTGGAATGGGCGAAGCCGCGGCTGCGGAAGCGCGAATGGACGGTGTTGTATTCCTGGATCACCAGGGCCAGCGGGTCTATCGCCGCCCGGCCCACCAGCATCAGCGCAAGCAGGTTGTGGCGGTGGGCGGCGAGGCGGGCGTCGCCCTGCTTGTCGCGCACCTTCATCAGCTCGATGCGCGGCCGCGGCAGGCCCATGGCGCCGGCGCCCACCAGGGTGACGCTGCGCAACTCCTCGCTGGCCTGGGCCGCGACATGGCCGGAGAGCAGCGCGCCGAAGGAGAAGCCGGCCAGGTCGTAGCGCGTGCCCTCGCCGATCAGCTGCGCCAGCCCGGCGCGGACGATGGCGGCGATCGGCGCCGGGTTGTCCACCGGCGGCGGCATGTGGCTCTCGCCCAGGCCCGGCAGGTCGGGGCAGATCACGCGGCGGTAGCGCGCCAGCGGTTCGATGTTCAGCGCCCAGTGCCGCCAGGACCCGCTGCCGCCATGGAACAGCACCAGCGGCTCGCCCTCGCCCCACTCGCGCCAGACCATGGTGCCCTCGCCGCAGGGAGTCTCGCTGCGCTTCGCCAACTGCTCGATGCGGTCGAGGAAGGCCCGGGCCTCCGCTTCGGTGGTGAATTTCTGCCTCATCCTGGCCCCTGCCTTCCGTCCCTGAATGCGGCCTCCTCAATGCCGCCAAGGCGGCCGACCGGCAAGGGCAGGGAAGGAGGAGGACGTTCGGGGGGGGCGGCCGACCTTGTCCCGTTGCTTTCCGGAACCTGTGAGCGCCGTCCGCCATGCGGTTGATGCCTAATGCGGACGCCGGGACAAGGGAGGACGATCCAACCATGTCCGCACTTCCTCTCCGGGTGGCTCTCATGATCGCCCTGTGCTGCTGTCTCGCCGAGGGCGCCGCGGCCCAGGCCCAGCAGCAGGTCACGCCGCTCGATGCGACGGTATGCTCGGTGGGCGAGGTCGCCACCGTCATCGAGGGCTCACCCGACTACCGGGTCTTCAGTGTCCAGAACCGGGGCGCCGTCCGCGCGAGCGAACCGGGCGGGGCCTTCGACAACGCGGCTACGCGCTGCTTCAGCACGGCCGTGTCCATGGGTGGCGGCCCCGCGGCAGCCACCGGCTACTGCGAATGGGCCACCTCCGCGGAGGACCGGGCGCTGTTCCGGTGGACGGCCGAGGCGGGGCAGGGCAGGGGCGATTTCATCGGCGGTACGGGCCGCTTCAGGGACATCTCCGGCGGGACCTCCTTCCGGCCCATCGCCCCCATCCCCTCGCTTGAGCCCAACAGCTACCGCTTCTGCAACCGCGTCTCGGGTGGGTTCCGGCTGCCCTGACCCGGCCAGGGGCGGCGCCGGGCAGCCGCCCGGTATGATCCTGATTTTGGCGCGCAGGCGCCACACCCACACTGCGCGCCGAGGCCCGGCTCCGAGATTCGGGACCTTCTGCGCCGGGTGTCAGGCGCAGATACGCCCTATTCCGAATCCCGGCGGTTCGTGAAGCGGGCATTGCCCAGGCCGGTGCCGATGGTCAGCACGCCCCAGCGGGCGACATCCTGCTGGAAGGGCACCTCGCTGAGCCCCTGCACCACCGCGTCGTTGTGCACCACCACCATGGGCGGGTGGCCGCCGATCCCGGGCACGGCCTCCATGATGCAGCGGGGCAGGTTGAAGCGGCTGCTTTCCCAATTGCCGGGCAGGTTCTGCGCCCCCTGGGCGATGCCGCCATCGGGCTCGATCCGCCCGGGGCAGCCGACGCCGATGAAGGGCGCCAGGTGCAGGCCGCGCTTTTCCGCCCGCTTCACCAGGCCGCGCAGCATCTCGCCCAGCCGCTCGATCGCCTCGTCCCGGCGCGGCTTGTCCTCGGCATGGCGCCACAGATCGACATGCTCCATCCGGGCGGCGGAAAGGTCCCTGGCCTCCGCGAGCCGGGGCTCGACGATGCCGGCGCGGATGTTGGACCCGCCGATATCCACCGCCAGCAGGGCGTCATGGCCCTTGAAGATCCAGGGTGGGGCAAGCTGCGTGGCGCCCAGCATCCCGGCTTCGTCCGGGTGGTGGCGGATGGGCTGCAGGTCCAGCGCCAGCCCCTCGGCCTTCAGCAGCAATTCGGTGCGGGCGATGGCCAATTCGCCCACCCGGCTGGCGCGCAACCCGCCGCCCACCACCACCCTTTCGGTGTCCCGCCATTCCTTCAGCTTCAGCAGGCGCTTCAGCACCCCGGCCAGGGATCGGGCGAAATCCTCCACTACCGTATGCACCAGCCCGGCCGCTTCGGCATCCCCCTCGGTCAGCAGGCGGTCGAGCTGCTTGCGCGAAAGGTGCTCCGCCTCGCCCAGCGGGTCTTCCTCCCCGGCCTTGCGCAGCAGGGCCCGCCACTGGTCGAGGATGGCGCGGAAGGCGCGGTTGCTGGCGCGGTCGCCGAGGAATCCCTCCGGTGTCTTCAGCTCGGCATTGTAGGCATCCACCTGCACCGCCGGCAGCGCGGCGGCGCCATGGCCTGGCAGGGAAGCGGGGGAGGGCCGTTCGGCCGGTTCCGGCATGGGTGGAGGGCTTCACCTTCGGGATGAAGCGGCAACGCCCCGTTCCGCCCGGCGTTTCCCCCGCTGGCGATCACCCTTCGGGATAGGCGATCGCCACCACCTCGATCTCCTCCACCCCCTGCGGGGTCCGCAGCTTCACCACATCGCCCGCCCGGCGGCCGAGCAGGGCGCGGGCCACCGGCGCCACCCAGGAGATGCGGCCGGCGGCGGTATCGGCCTCGTCCACGCCGACGATGGTGATGGTGAGTTCGCTGTCGTCCTCCCGCGCATAGGTCACGGTGGCGCCGAAGAAGACCTGGTCGCGCTTCGTCTGCGCCGCGGGGTTCACCACCTGCACCCGGTCCAGCCGCCGGCGCAGGAAGCGGACGCGGCGGTCGATCTCCCGCAGCCTCCGCTTGCCGTACTGGTAGTCCGCATTCTCTGAGCGGTCGCCGAGCGAGGCGGCCCAGGAGACGATCTCGGTTACCTTCGGCCGCTCCTCGTACCACAGCCGGCGCAACTCCTCGGCCAGGGCGGCCTGGCCGGCCGGGGTCATGTAGAAGGGCGTGCCGGGCGGCAGGCCGGGCGGCGAGTCGGCCTCGTCCTCGTCATCCTCCCGCGGCGGGCGGTTCATGGCGCAGCCATCACGCGGCCTTCCGG
>JAEWCI010000383.1 GCA_023390705.1 Pseudomonadota bacterium | reverse complement strand
CGATCGCCGCGCGGTAATCCCCGATCAGCGCCCGCTCCATCCGCCGCTCCTCCGTCCGGCCGAAGGGATCGAGCGGCGTGAAGCGCAGCGCCTTGCCGTGCCGCAGCAGGCCCATGGCGGAGAGCATCCAGGGCCCGAAGCGGCGCTTCGCCGGCAGGCCGGTATTCGGGTCTACCTTCGAGAGCATCGGCGGCGCCAGGTTCAGCTCGATCCGCAACTGCCCGGCGAAGTCGCGCGCGAGCTGCGCGCGCCATTCCGGCAGGCTGTGCAGCCGCGCCACCTCGTACTCGTCCTTGTAGGCCATCAGCCGGTGAAGCTGGGTGGCGACGGCGCGGGTCAGCCGCTCCTCGCCCGGCAGCACCGCCTGTTCGGCGGCCCGCACCTTGGCCACGAAGGACTCGTAGTCACGCGCGTAGCGTGCGTTCTGGTAGGCCGTGAGGTCCGCCACCCGCCGGGCGATCAGCGCCTCCAGCGTCTCGGCTTCCGGCGTCAGCGGCGTGGGCGGTTGCAGCGCGGCCTGGCGGCCCAGGGCGAAGGCGGCCTTGTTGCGCTCCACCTGCGCGCCGTTCAGTTCCAGCGCGCGGTTGATCGCCTCGGCGGAGAGCGGCACATGGCCGCGCTGCCAGGCGACGCCGAGCAGCCAGACATTCAGGTAGATCAGGTCGCCGAGCGACTCCTCCACCGCCTGGATGCCGGGCAGCGCCACCACCTCCCGGCAGGCGCGCCGCACGCTGTCCAGCATGCCGTCGCGGTCGTAGCGCGTGCTGGTGTCCAGCACGAATTGTGCGGTGGGTTGCAGATCCGCGTTCAGCACCGCCACGGTGCGGGAGGCGCCGAGCAAGGGCCGCGCCGTGCGGCCCTGCGCCACCACCATGTCGGCCGAGAGCAGCAGGTCCGCCTTGCCCATGCCGATGCGCGGCGCCTCGATGCTCTCCGGCGCGGCGCCGACCCGGCCGATGCGAAGCTGGGCGAAGACGCCGCCGCCCTTCTGCGCCAGGCCGAGCATCTCCACGGTCCGCACCGGGCGGCCTTCCAGGTGCCCGGCCTCGGCCAGGATGGCGGAAAGCGCAGTCACCCCCTGCCCGCCCACGCCGGCGATCAGGATGTTCCAGGCCGGCTCGCCCTCCCGCGGTTCCGGGCGCGCGGGTTCGGGCAGCGCGCCTTCCGGCAGCACGGGCGCGGGCTTCCGCACCGGCTCGGCGCCGACCAGGGTGACGAAGCTGGGGCAGAAGCCCTGGACGCAGGAGAGGTCCTGGTTGCAGGCGCTCTGGTCAATGGCGCGCTTGCGGCCGAATTCGGTTTCCAGCGGCTCCACCGCCAAGCAGTTGGAGGTGCGGGAGCAGTCGCCGCAATCCTCGCAGACCCGCGGGTTGATCGCGGCACGCTTCACGGCCTGGGGCTGCAGTCCGCGCTTGCGCCGGCGGCGGCGTTCCGTCGCGCATTGCTGGTCGTAGATCAGGATGGTGACGCCCGGCACCTCGCGCAGCTCCCGCTGCACCTGGTCCAGCTCGCCGCGGTGGTGGAAGGCGACGCCCTTGGGCATCATCGGGTCGCCCTTGTGGCGGTCCGGATCGTCGGAGACGATGACAATCCGCGCCGCGCCTTCGGCCGCCATCATGGCGGCGATGTGCGGCACGGACATGTCGGCATCCGGCGTCTGGCCGCCGGTCATCGCCACCGCGCTGTTGACCAGGATCTTGTAGGTCATGTTCGTGCCGGTGGCGATCGCCTGGCGCACCGCGAGGCTGCCCGAATGGGCGAAGGTGCCGTCGCCGATATTGACGAACATGTGCTGCTCGGAAACGAAAGGCGCCTGGCCGAGCCAGGGCATGCCTTCCGCCCCCATCTGCGTGTAGAGATCGGTGTTGCGATCCATGTAGATCGCCAAGGTGTGGCAGCCGATGCCGGCCATGGCATGGCTGCCTTCCGGCACGCGCGTGCTGGTGTTGTGCGGGCAGCCCGGACAGAAATAGGGCGTGCGCTCATGCACCGGCGGCTGCGCCAGGGCGGCCAGCCGGTCGAGTTGCCCGATGCGCTGCCTCAGTTGCTCGGTGCGCAGGGCTTCCGGCAGGCGGGCCAGCAGCACGCGCAGCACCTGTCCCGTCTCCAGTTCCGTCAGGTCGGACAGCAGGCGGCGGCCCTGCTCGTCGAATTTGCCGACGACACGCGGACGTTCCGCCATGTGGTAGAGGGCGTCGCGCAGTTGCGGCTCGATCACCGGGCGGCGGTCCTCGACCACCAGCACCTCTTCCAGGCCGCGGGCGAATTCGCGGGCGCCCTCCGCATCCAGCGGCCAGGCAAGGCCGACCTTCCAGATGCGCAGTCCCGCCATCCGGGCCATCTCGTCGGTGATGCCGGCATCGGCCAGGGCCTGGCGGAGCGTTGCGTAGCCCTTGCCTCTTGCTGCGATGCCGAAGCGGGCATGGGGGCTGTCCACCACCACCCGGTTCAGGCCGTTGGCGCGGGCGAAGGCCAGCGCTGCCGGCAGCTTCACCTGGCGCAGCCGCTGCTCCTGCGGGATGGCGTGGTCGCGCAGGCGGATATGCACGCCATCCGCGGGGAATTCGAATTCCGGCGTGACGCTGGCATAGGCGGCCGGGTCCACGCGCACGGTGCCGGAGCCATCCATGGTCTCCGCCACGCATTTCATGCCGACCCAGAGGCCGGCGAAGCGCGACATGTCCAGCGCCTTCAGGCCGAAATCGAGGATCTCCGTGACGCCGGAGGGGTCCAGCACCGGCATCTCGACATCCATGAAGGAATATTCGCAGCCGGAGGTGATGGTGGAGGACTTGCAGGAAGGATCGTCGCCCGCCAGGGCCAGCACGCCACCGCGCGGTGCGGTACCGGCGCTGTTGGCATGGCGCAGCGCGTCGCCGCTGCGGTCCACCCCCGGCCCCTTGCCGTACCAGATGCCGAAGACGCCATCGAATCTGGCGTTGCCGTAGAGCGCGATCTGCTGCGTGCCCCAGATGGCCGTCGCCGCCAGGTCCTCGTTCAGCGCCGGCCGGACCACGATATTGGCGGCGTCCAGCCGCGCCTTCTGCCGCATCAATTGCAGGTCGTAGGTGCCGAGCGGCGAGCCGCGATACCCACTGATGTAGCCCGCGGTGTTCCAGCCCATCGCCTGGTCGAGCTGATGGCGCAGCAGCGGCAGGCGCACCAGGGCCTGGATGCCGGTCAGCAGGGTGGTGTCACCGGAGGCTTCCCAGCGTTCGTCCAGCGTTGCGTCCGGCCGGCGGATGCTGCCCATGTCCCGTTCTCCCTCGGCCCTTCTTCCTAGAGCAGATCGCGCCGTGGCGGAAATTGCCCGGTGGCGCGGCTTCCCTGCGGCCCGATCCGGAAGAATGCCCCGGCTCCTGCCGGGATTCCTTCCGAATTCTGTTGTGCAGCGCCGAAGAAACAGCAAATCCTTCCGCCGGGAGGGCCAGACATGGATGCCATGGACCGCCGCATCCTGCGCGCGCTGCACCGCCGGGCACGGCTGACCAATGCCGAACT
This sequence comes from Pseudomonadota bacterium, assembly GCA_023390705.1. Classification (GTDB taxonomy): domain Bacteria; phylum Pseudomonadota; class Alphaproteobacteria; order Acetobacterales; family Acetobacteraceae; genus JAEWCI01. Next base: position 2,541 of record JAEWCI010000383.1, on the reverse strand, counting down.
GGCCGAGGAGGTGGGGCTCTCCCCCTCCCCCTGCTGGGCGCGGGTGAAGCGGCTGGAACAGGCGGGCGTCATCCGGGGCTATGTCGCCATCCTGGACCAGGCGGCGCTCGGCCTGCCGGACACCGTCATCATCGAGGTGATGATGGAGCGCCACGATGAGGAAAGCCTGCTGCGCTTCGAACAGGCGGTGACCGCCCTGCCGGAGGTGGTGGAGGCCTGGCTGGTCAGCGGCGAATATGATTACGTCATCAAGGCCGCGGTCGGCGGCACCCAGGGGGTGGAGCGGCTGTTGCGGGAGAAGATCTACCGCCTGCCCGGGGTGCGCCACACCCGCACCAGCTTCACCCTGCGCTGCCTGAAGCAGAGCTGGACGCCGGCGCCATAGCTGCCCATCCCGCCAGCGTGCGACGGCTCTTCTGCCGGAACCGCATCACGGCGCCCGGATCCTCCGCCGTTGGCCCCGGCGACCGGTCCGCCCTTGCGGAGGGACTTCCGATGCCGTTTCGAGCTGACCTCCTGGTGGGGAACACCACGGCTGGCGTACCCGCACCGGGCCCGACTGGCAGCGCAGGCATCAAGGGCAGAAGGAACGCATGGGCAAACCCCGAAAGCCATCGCCCCACCGGTCTGGCCGGAGCGGCGCGACAACCTGGCGGCCAATGCCCGGCCGGGCGCGTTCCCGCTCACCGCATGGCGAACAATTCCCGATGAAACCACGTTGCGACCGGCAGGCCGTGGCTGGCGAAATCCCTGCTGAGCGCGTCACCGAAGCCCGCCGGACCGCAGAACCAGACGCTGGCTTCCTGCCAGCCCGGTACGGCCATGCGGATGCGGTCGCCGGTCAGGCGGCCATCGCGCGCGTCGTGGAGCACATGCAGGCGTATGTCCGCGGCCGCCGCGTCGGCCTGCAGCCTGGCGATCGCCTCGTCGCTGTAGTCGGCGGTGGTGTGGAACAGGTCGATGGCCTGCCGCGGCGTGCCTGGCCCGGCGGCGGCCCGCTCCTGCGCGAGATACTTCATGCGGGCGATGAAGGGCGTGATGCCGATGCCGGCCCCGACCCAGATCTGGCGCGGGCGATCATCCTCGAAGGTGAAGCAGCCATACGGCCCCTCGATCTGCACGGGCTGGCCGATGCGCAGCGTCTCGTTCAGGCGGCGGGTGTGGTCGCCGAGTTCCTTGGCGATGAAGGTGAGGCGATGCTCAGCGGGATTCCAGGCCGAGGCGATCGTGTAAGGATGCGCTCCCTCCGAGCTGTCCGAGGTCACGAAGGCGAACTGACCGGCCCTGTGTCCCGGCCAACCCGAGGGCACATCGATCTCGCCTTCGAGCACGCGGAGCGGCGGGTAGTAGTGCAGCCTGGCAATCCTGCCCCCGGCCTTCCGGCCCGCGCCGACGCGGCGCAACAGCACCACGGCGGCGGCGACCGTCCCATAGGCCAGCAGCGCCGCCATCAGCACGCCCAGAGGGCTGGTCCAATAGCCGAACCTGGTCAGCACGACGCTGTGGAAGACCAGCACCAGGTAGGTGACCGCGAGGAGGCGGTGCGTCTTGTAGAAGACGCGATAAGGAATGCGGCGGATCAGCGCCACCGCGATCAGAAGCACCGAGCCGTAGAAGGCCCACTCGCCAAGGCCCTCCGCCAGGGCGCGCTGCGAATGCAGGAATGGCTCGGCCCAACCTGCGGCGGCCGCCCTCGGTCCGCGTTGCGGCCGCTCCAGCCAGCCGAGGCCGACGGCCCATTTCGGGCCCTGTGACCACAGCCAGTGGGCCATCGCCAGCACCAGCCCGCCGATGCCGAGCCACTTGTGCAGGCGGTACATCTTGTCGAGCCCGCCAAACCACCTTTCCGGCCAGCGCGGCCGCATGGCGAGGATCATGGCGAGGCTCATGCAGCCCATCGCGAGGATGCCGCTGTACTGCACCATGGAGCCACGGAGCGCGAAGAAGCTGCCTGGCGCCAGCGCACCGGGATCTGCCAGAAGCCACAGGCCGCTGAGCAGGGCGAGCCCACCCCAAAACACCAGCCGGATGCATCTCATCGCAAGCTTCCCATACTGATGATTTCCCGGCCAAGGGGCAGAGGAATTCCCGGGCCTGACTCAGCATACTGACGGGAGGCGCCACGCACGGGTTGCCGCTGCCATAACCGAATCGCAGGTCACTCCCTGAGCCGCCGAGCCGGACCGAGCTGCCAGCCACCATGTGCAGTATCCGGTCGGTGCCCACGGCTCGCGTTAATCAACCAAATGCCGCGATGCGTTCATCCCGTGTGTCGGCTGAAGGAAGTTGATCCGTATCCTGATGGACGCGCGGACGGCGGAGCCGAAGAAGCTGTCGGCAGTCCGGTGGTAGCGGGCGGCAACGCGCAGGAACGTCGCTTGTGAATACCGCTGCCGCTCCAGGCAGAAGGTCTATTGCCGGCTGCGCATGTGCTGCCGGCGTCATGCTCTGCTGATCGGCCGAAATGCACCGAAGCCGCGGCGGCGGCGATCCCAGCCGGACCCGCGGGGCGAAAGGCCCGGGCGCCCATGCGCCCAGGGC
>JAEWCI010000364.1 GCA_023390705.1 Pseudomonadota bacterium | reverse complement strand
ATCCTGCGCTCCGCCGCCGCCTTCGGTGCCGCCGCCCTGGTCATGCAGGACCGCCACGCCCCGCCCGAGACCGGCGCCCTGGCCCGCGCCGCCTCCGGCGCGCTGGAACTGGTGCCCGTGGTGCGGGAGGTGAACCTGGCCCGCGCCCTGCGCGAGATGAAGGAGGCCGGGCTCTGGGTGGTGGGGCTGGACGGCGCCGCACCGGTGACCCTGGCCCAGGCCGGGCTGGCCGGCCGCCGCGTCGCCCTGGTGCTGGGCGCCGAGGGCGAGGGCATGCGGCGCCTCACCCGCGAAACCTGCGACGAGATCGTGCGGCTGCCGATCCAGCCGGCGATGGAAAGCCTGAATGTTTCGGCCGCCGCGGCGGTCGCACTGTATGAACTCGCCCGGCACTGAAGGGAGAAACGCCATGGCCGATCTGGTCGAGACCATCCTCGCCGCCCGCCGGGAGAAGCGGCAGCTTGCGCCGCTCGGGGCCGCCGCGCCGGCAAGCGCGGAAGCCGGCTATGCCCTGCAGCGGCAGGTGGCGGAAAGGCTGGGCGCGGTGCCGCCGGCCGGCTTCAAGATCGGCGCCACGGCGAAGCAGATGCAGGACTATCTGGGCCTGTCCGGCCCCGCCGCCGGCTTCGTGCCGCGGTCCAGCCTGAACCCCAACGGCGCCACCCTGCGCTTCGCCGATTTCCAGAACCCCGGGGTGGAATGCGAGATTGGGCTGCGACTGGGCCGCGACCTGCCCGCCGGCCCCTGCACGCGCGAACAGGCCGCGGCGGCCGTGGCGGAGGTCTTCCCGGCCATCGAGATCGTCGAGAAGCGCTACGACGACCTCAAGGCGCTCGGCACGCCCACCCTGATCGCCGACCAGGTCTTCCACGCCGCCGGCGTCATGGGCGATCCCTGCCCGGGCTGGCGGGACCTGGACCTGGGCGCGGTGCGCGGCGAGATGCGGCTGGACGGCAAGCCAATGGGCAGCGGCTTCGGCCGCGACCTGCTCGGCCACCCGCTGGCGGCGCTGGCCTGGCTGGTGGGCTCCGGCGCCGCCGAGGTGTTCGGCGGGCTGAAGGCCGGGCAGGTGGTCTGGCTGGGCAGCGTGACGCCGCCCTTCTGGCTGGAGAGGCCCTGCCTGGTGGAAGCCTGCTTCGAGGGGCTGGGGACGGCGCGGCTGCAATTCGCCTGAGAGCCGCGGCCGGGTGGGCAGGAATGGGCGGGTGCCCCCCGGGTCAGGCCCGGGGGCAGGCGCTCGGCCATAACGGGGAAACGGCCCGCGCCCGGTTCAGATGACCAGTGCCTCGCGGTAGGCGGCGATCTCCGCCTCGCTGTAGCCGGCCTCGCGCAGCACCTCATCGGTATGGGCGCCCAGTTGCGGCGCCGGGCGGTCTATGCGGGCGCCGCCATGCGCCATGCGAAAGCCGGTGGTGGCGAAGCGCCGCTTGCCCCAGGGGGTCTCCACCTCCTGGATCGCGTCGCGCGCGAGGATCTGGCGGTGCTCGATGATCTCGTCCACCCGCCAGATGCGGGCGCAGGGCACGCCGGCGGCGGTGAGCCTCTCCTCCCAATTCGCCGCGTCGTCCTGGGTGAGCACCGCCTCCAGCTCGATACGCAGCTCGGCCTGGTTCTCCAGCCGCAGGAACCAGTCGGCGAAGCGCGGGTCGTCGAACAGCCGGGTCAGGCCCAGCTCCGTCATCAGGATTTCGTACTGCTTGTCGGTATTCGCCGCTAGCAGCAGATGACCATCGCGGGCCTTGAACAGGTTGGCGGTGGCGCGGCGGCTGACCGCCTGGTTGCCCCATTGCTTCTGCTGGAAGCCGCCCACCGTCCAGTCCGCCACCTGGCCGCTGAGGAAGGCCAGGGTGGATTCCAGCATGGAGACATCCAGCTTCTGCCCGCGCCCGGTATGGGTGCGCTGGAACAGCGCCGAGGCGATGGCGAAGGACGAGGTCATGCCGGAAAGCACGTCGCAGATCGCGAAGCCGGCGCGCAGCGGGTCGCCACCGGGATGGCCGGTCATCGCCATGATGCCGGACATCGCCTGGATGCGGCCGTCATAGCCCGGCTCCTTGCGGTCCGGCCCGGTATGGCCGAAGCCGGAGACGCTGCAATAGATGATGCGCGGATTGATCGCCGAAAGCGCGTCATAGCCGAGGCCCAGCCGCTCCATCACGCCGGGGCGGAAATTCTCCGTCACCACATCGGCTTCGGCCACCAGCCGCTTGATGATCGCGATGGCCTCGGGCTTCTGCAGATCCAGCGTCAGGCTGCGCTTGTTCAGGTTGATGGCCTGCCAGGAAGGTGCCTGGTTGCGCGCCGCCCATTCGCGGGACTGCGGGTTGCGCCGTGCATCCTCGCCCTCGCGCCGTTCCACCTTGACCACATCGGCGCCGAGCAGCGCCAGTTGGCAGACCCCGTAGGGGCCGGCCAGCACCTGTGTGAAGTCCAGGAGCTTCACGCCCTCGAAGGGGCGGGCACCCGGCGTGGTCATGCCGCCTTCCCGCGCAGGCCCTTGGCGATTTCCTTCTGCTTCAGGAATTCCTCGCGCCGCCGCGTCAGTTCCGCCTCGCCGATCTGCT
>JAEWCI010000493.1 GCA_023390705.1 Pseudomonadota bacterium | reverse complement strand
GCAGCAGCATCGCCCGGCGGGAGAATCCGGTGCCGATGCCCGGTGCCGCGGCGATGGCCCGGTCGTAGAGGACCAGCGCTTCGCGGTCGGCCCCCTGCGCCTCGCGGACCTCGCCGGCCAGCAGCAGCCTTTGGCGGGCAAGCTGGGCGGCGAGGCGTGCGCCCTGGGCCTCGGCGCTGCCGCGCTGGGCGGTGGCGGCGCCCGGCAGCCAGATCGGAACACCGAGCGTTCCCTCATATTCCCGGAAGCCCCGGTTCTGGGTGATGACATCCGAGCGGTAGCCCAGGCCGAGGGAGGGGGCGGCGGGCAGCAGGGATTCGGCCTGGGCGCGCCGGGCCGCGACCACCTCGCGCTGCGCATCGAGCGCCCGCAATTGCGGGCTCAGGGCGAGCGCCCCCTGGAAACCCTCCCGCACCCCGGCCGCGTCCCCGGGCCAGGGCGCCGCCAGGAGCACACCAGCCAGGATGGCCATGCGCAGGAACGAGCGGCTGCCGCCCTTCGGAACCGATCTCATACGGATCGGATACGACCCGGCTGCGTCGGCAACTTTGCCCGAATATGACAAAGTGTTGCAGGATGGCCAGCGGAGGAGGGCGCTGCCGGGCATTGGCACCCTCATCTGGGCAGCGGTTCGGCCTCGTAGCCGGCATTGCGCAGGGCGTTGGCCAGGGCAGCCGTGCCTGCCGTGCTCTCGATGGCGATCTCGCGATGCTCAAGGTCGATCCGCAGCCCGGCCTGCGGATCCACACCCTGCACCGCCGACCGGATCCTGCGCACACAGCCGCTGCACGTCATCCCGGGAACCCTGAACCCGACCATCGGAAACTCCACTTGCTCATTCCGGCTGCCGCCGAAGGTGGGGGTTCCCATGATGGGAAGGTCAAGGTCGCAGGCGATCGGGTGGCGTGCCGCGGCTGCCTCGGCCGGCAGCATCCCTGGTGCTTAGGAAGGACGACCGGGAATGCAGGGATCAGGCGGCACCGGCGGGCCCGGCCTGTCCCATGCGGGCGCATTCCTGTGCGCAGTTGCGGCACGTTTCTGCGCAACGGCGCATCATGTCGTCCGCATCCGGGTGCCGTGCGCAACTCTGCTCGCATTCACGGCAGATCTCCGCGCATTCGGCACAGAGATGCGAATGATGCGTGGAGCCGCGGATCATGAAATCGGCGGCGACGGCACAGATCCGGGCGCAATCCATCATGATGCGGATGTGCGCGGCCTCCGCATGGCGACCACCTTTCTGCAGGCAATGCGCGATGGTCGCGAGACATGCCCGGTGGCAGTCGAGACATGCCTGGATGCAGTTGTCCATTTCCTGGTGCATATGCGGCTCCCTCGGTTGGTTCGCGGTGAACGGAGGGGGCTCCACGCCGTTGCGGCGCGGATTGCGACAAAGTTTTGCAACGGCTATCGCCGAACAGACCGAAGGCGTTGCAGCTGCGAGGGTAGCCCCCGCGGCAGTGATGGACACCGTCGGAAAGAGCTTGACCTTCCCATGATGGGAAGAGCCACCCAGAGCGCTGCGGGAGCGTTGGAAGCGCCCGGCATGGAGAGGCGCCCGGTGGCGAAGCGCCTGTCCGGACACCGGCCGCGACCCGGCCGGGCGGCAAGCCGTGCGGGCGGAATGCCTGGCGTGCGGGGATGGACGGGATTGATCTGCACCACGGCGCAAAGCGGAAACCATGACCAGCATCTGACGCGGAAAGCACCGGGCAGAGGAGGAGGAAGCGGAGATGGATAGGCGCGGAGGGCCTGTCGGCCAGCAGGAACACCACCACCGTCATCACCAGGCTGCCGCGGAGAACGTCGCGTCCGGCATGGTTAAGGACCCGGTCTGCGGGATGATGGTGGACCCGCATGTCACGCCGCACCGCGCGGAACATGCCGGGCGTACGCAGTATTTCTGCTCGGCGGGTTGCCGGGCGAAGTTCCTGGCCGATCCCGGCAGGTACCTTGGCGGGCCGGACCGGGCGCCGCTGCGTGCCGAACCCGTGGCACCCGGCACCATCTACACCTGCCCCATGCACCCGCAGGTCCGCCAGGTCGGCCCCGGCAATTGCCCCATCTGCGGCATGGCGCTGGAGCCGGAGGTGGCGACCGGCGAGGCCGGCCCGAACCCAGAACTGGTGGACTTCACCCGGCGGTTCTGGATCGGGCTGGCCCTGACCGTACCGGTCCTCGCGCTGGAGATGGGCGGGCACCTGATCGGGCTGGATCACCTGATCGAGCGTGGCACCTCGAACTGGCTGCAATTCCTGTTCGGAACGCCGGTCGTGCTCTGGGCCGGCTGGCCCTTCTTCGTGCGGGGCTGGCAATCGGTCGTGAACCGCAGCCTCAACATGTTCACGCTGATCGCGCTCGGCACCGGCGTCGCCTGGCTGTTCAGTGTGGTCGCGACTGTCGCGCCCGGGGTCTTCCCGCCCGCCTTCCGTGGCCCGGACGGCTCCGTCGCGGTCTATTTCGAGGCAGCGGCGGTGATCGTGGTGCTGGTGCTGCTCGGCCAGGTGCTGGAATTGCGGGCACGCGAGCGGACCGGCGGCGCCATCCGGGCTCTGCTCGACCTCGCCCCGGCCATGGCGCGCCGCGTCGGGCCGGATGGGGCGGAGGAGGAGGTGCCGCTGGCCGCCGTCGCGGTCGGCGACCATCTGCGTGTCCGGCCCGGCGACAAGGTGCCGCTCGACGGCGAGGTGCTGGAAGGCGGCAGCAATGTTGACGAGAGCATGGTCACTGGCGAGCCAGTGCCGGTGGCGAAGGGGCCGGGTGCCCGGGTGGTAGGCGGCACGCTGAACGGGCAGGGTGCCTTCGTCATGCGCGCCGACCGGGTTGGCCAGGACACGGTGCTGGCGCAGATCGTGCGCATGGTGGCGCAGGCGCAGCGCAGCCGGGCGCCGATCCAGCGGCTGGCCGACGAGGTTTCCGCCTGGTTCGTGCCCGCCGTGGTGGCGGTCGCCGTCCTGGCCGCCATCGCCTGGGCGGTCTGGGGCCCCGATCCGCGGGCCGCCTTTGCGATCGTCGCGGCGGTGACGGTGCTGATCATTGCCTGCCCCTGCGCGCTCGGCCTGGCGACGCCGATGTCCATCATGGTCGGCGTCGGGCGCGGCGCCCAGGCCGGCGTGCTGATCAAGAATGCCGAAGCGCTCGAACGGATGGAGCGCATCGACACGCTGGTCGTGGACAAGACCGGCACCCTGACCCAGGGCCGCCCGGAGGTGGTGGCCGTGGTGGCCGTGGTGCCCGGGCCGGGCTTCGCCGAGCCGGAACTGCTCCGCCTCGCCGCCGGCTTGGAGCGCCTGAGCCAGCACCCCCTGGCGGAGGCGGTGGTGCGCGCGGCGGAGAAGCGCGGCCTCACCGTTCCGCCGGCTGAGGATTTCGACGCGCCGACCGGGCGCGGCGTGACCGGCATGGTCGAGGGGCGGCGCGCCGCGGTCGGCAATGCGCGGCTGATGAAGGAGGTCGGTGTGGAGCCCGGGCCGCTCTCCGCCGAGGCCGAGCGCCTGCGCGGCGAAGGCGCGACGGTCTTCTTCGTCGCGGTGGACGGCCAGCCGGCGGGGCTGGTCGCCGTCGCCGATCCGGTGAAGGAGACGACGGCGGCGGCGCTGGCCGGCCTGGCGGAGGAAGGCGTCCGCGTGGTCATGCTCACCGGCGACAACCGCACCACGGCGGAGGCTGTGGCGCGCCGGCTCGGCATCGCCGAGGTGGTGGCCGAGGTGCTGCCCGAGGACAAGCAGCGTGTGGTGGAGCGCTTCAGGGCCGAGGGGCGGCGCGTGGCGATGGCGGGAGATGGCGTGAACGACGCGCCCGCGCTGGCGGCGGCCGAGGTCGGCATCGCCATGGGCACGGGGACGGATGTGGCGATCGAGAGCGCGGGCGTGACGCTGCTCGGAGGAGACCTGACCGGCATCCTGCGCGCCAGGCGGCTGTCGCGTGCCGTCATGCGCAATATCCGGCAGAACCTGTTCTTCGCCTTCGCCTACAATGCGGCCGGCGTACCGGTGGCGGCGGGTGTGCTGTACCCGTTCTTCGGCATCCTGCTCTCACCCCTGATCGCGGCCGCGGCGATGGCGCTGTCCTCGGTCAGCGTGGTCGGGAACGCCCTGCGGTTGCGGGGCACGCCGCTTGACTGACAGGGGTTCGGCGCGGCCGAGGGGGCGGCAGCGCCAAACCGCGGCGCAGCCTGTCGCGCCGCGGCCATGCCGGCGCCGTGGTG